>JBMYXZ010000023.1:0-15812 GCA_049608925.1 Alphaproteobacteria bacterium
CATCATTCAAAATTATTCCGGACACTTATGGGTCAAGCCGCGGAAAGTCGGAGTGTGGGGGAATCGGGGGAGAGTAATAAAGTTCTAGCCATTGCTCCTTCAAAAGCAATCATTCATAATGATAATCTCCTAAAACCCATAGTGGATGTATGTTACTACTCCTTCTCCCAATTTATCCCGGACACTTATGGTAACATCCTTGCTCAGTATTTCAGCGAGATTTTTCTGCGTATATTCCAAAAGACGTCTACTTTGATTTTGCAGCGTAATTGGCGTACAATTAATTATGCTTGCAACAATCGTAATATGTACATTTTTCACGAGCCTAATATCAGGCGTCTTCAGCATGGCTGGGGGCGTTATTTTAATGGGCATATATTCCATGCTATTGCCTGTAGCTCTGGCCATGGTCTTGCACGGTATTGCCCAAGCATTCTCGAACGGTTTTCGTACATGGTTCTTCCGAGACGATATCTATTGGCCGGTACTGCCCCTATATATAGCTGGCGCGGCTGTGGCCTTCGGTATTTGTTGGTGGCTTGCTTATGTACCAGAAAAGTCCACAGTGTTTTTGATGCTGGGACTTATTGCCACGGCTTCGGTTGTGCTCCCCAAGACCAAGCTTTTGGATATCACTACAACTAAAGCCGGTGTGGCATGCGGTTTTGTGGTGACAATGACACAGATTTTAAGTGGTGTGTCTGGGCCGATGCTGGATATTTTTTATCTGAAGACCAAGCTGAATCGCTATCAGATAATGGCAACGAAATCTATGACGCAAACCTTGGGGCATTTGATTAAGCTTGTATATTATGGCCAGATTCTTCTGCTATCCGCGCAAGAGCAAACAACCCTATCGCTTTGGGTACTGCCACTGATCGTCATCGCGACTTTCTCTGGCGCAAGACTGGGGCGCTATCTGCTGCAATATGTCAGCGACCTACAATTTATGCAGGTAACCCGCGGGCTGATCTTTGTGATAGGCCTGGTATATTTATACAAAGGCGTTGACGAGCTTCACCTGATAGACAAAGCAGTTGCAATGCTGAACCCCAACACAACTGAAGTCAAACTGGCGTCAGGTTTGCAAGAATCCCATTAGCTGCTGGACTTCTTTAACGGTCTTATCTGCAGATATGCTTGCTTTTTCATTGCCGATTTTCAAGATAGCATCTAAGTGATCAGCGGCCTTCATCAGCTTGCTGATTTCTGCTGATATGTGGCCAATTTTATCAACTAGCAAGTCAGATAGAGCCGGTTTAAATTCCGAGAAATTTTTACCTGCGAACTGCTGGCAAACAGCTTCTGAAGACATGTCTGCAAAGCTGGCATATATATCCACAAGATTGCGCGCCTCGGGACGATCTTCCAAGGATTCCATATTATCTGGCAGGGGATCTGGGTCTGTCTTAGCTTTGCGTATCTTAAGGGCAATGTCGTCCGCACTGTCAGTCAGGTGAATACGAGAAAAGTCAGATTCATCTGATTTGCTCATCTTTTTAGTGCCGTCTCGTAAGCTCATGATACGGACTTTAATACCCAGTTCGTCAGGCTCAGGCAGCGGGAAATAATCTTCTTGGAATGTATGGTTAAAAGTGCCTGCAATATCGCGTGTTAGCTCAAGATGTTGGCGTTGATCTTCGCCTACTGGCACGCGCTGACATTTGTGCACCAGAATATCTGCTGCTTGCAAAACCGGGTAGGCATAAAGGCCTAGTGATGCTTGCTCTCGCTTTTTACCAGCTTTTTCCTTGAACTGAGTCATACGGTTTAACCAGCCCATTGAGGCAATGCAAGAAAACAGCCAATTCAGCTCACTATGCCCACGCACTTGGCTTTGGTTGAACAACGTTGCTTTATCTGTGTCTAAACCGCACGCCAGAAACGCCGCTGCCGTAAGGCGCGTATTGTGCAAGAGGTCCTCAGGCTTATAAGGCATGGTGATGGCATGCAAATCAACAATCATAAAGAAGCAATCATTGTTGGGGTCATCTTGATAGGACAATGTCTTCTGGATGGCACCCAGATAGTTTCCGATGTGAAGTTGACCTGTCGGCTGATAGCCCGAGATAATGCGCTGCATCAATACCCCTTATGAGTTGTTAAGATGATTCTTCGCTGAATTGTAGGCGAAGATATTTAAAATTCAAGGCTCCAGTCGCTTGGGCCGATAAAATAAACACCGTTAAGCCCCCAAGTACAAGGGTGGCCAAAGCCATCACTTGGTTTGCAAAAGCGGCCTGAAACTGGCTTTCTAGAAAGTACTTCCCAGTCTCGAGAGACAGCACGGTTCCGGCACTGGCCAGCAACAGCCTGGGTGTAAAAAACCGCAGATGTCCTTCGTATGCCAAGAATCCTTTCTTCCACAATAGCCTGCCAAGCAGTAGTACATTTATCCAGGCTGCAAGGGCGGTAGCCAGAGCAATGCCAACATGCTGCAGGGATGACAAAAATGCCAAGCACAATACAATATCAACAACCACGCTAACCAATGCTGTTTTCAGCGGTGTGCGCGTGTCTTTTTGTGCGTAAAAGCTAGCATTAAAGATCTTGGTTAACACGTATGCAGGCAACCCAATTGAATAGGCCATCAAAGCAAAAGATGTTTTGTGCGCAGCATCCGCATCAAAAGCACCATGCTGGAACAATACCATGATAATAGGATGAGCAAGTGTTACCAGGCCGATCATCGCAGGAACTGTCAGCAATAATGCAAACTCGATTCCCTGATTCTGCGTTTCTTTTGCAGCCTGCTTGTCGCCTTTGCGAATCTTTTTCGAGAGGATAGGTAGCAACACCGTCCCCATTGCCGTACCAATCACACTAAGGGGCAGCTGGTTTAGTCTTTCTGCGTAATATAGGTACGAGATCCCACCTACTGGCAGAAGGGAGGAGATAATAATACCAATATAGACATTCACTTGGTGGACGCCTGACCCAAGCGCTGCCGGCCCCATGAGCCTTAAAAGCTCTTTGACTTTCCGTGTCATTTTCGGGGCAATCAGCCTAAGGCCCATTCCGGATCTGTGGGCGGGCACCAAAACCCACAATAGCTGAATGATGCCACAACCCGTAATGGCGGCAGCAAATACAACACCAGTATCATCGATGAAACTGGATACAGAAAGTACAAATGCAATAATAAACATATTGCCTGCCATAGGGGATGACGCAGCTGCTGCGAACTTTTCCACCGAGTTTAACATCCCGCTGTAAAGGGCTGTCAGGGAAATAAAGATAATAAAGGGAAAGGTGATGCGTGTGAACGTGATCGCCAGCTCTAGCCTTTCAGGTGTGGCATTAAACCCTGGCACGAAAAGGGGAATTAACCAGGGCATTAAGACTTCTACTATCAGGACAATTGCGATCAGCGTAATTACTAGGATGCTGAGAATTTGTTCCGCAAAAGTAACGGCTTTTTCTTTTCCATGCTCTTCGATCATCGAGGCATAAATAGGCACAAAAGCAGCGTTAAAGGCGCCTTCGGCCAATATGCGACGCAACAGGCTGGGCAGCTTTATCGCTATCACGAGGGCATCAACAACTGGGCCTGCTCCCAGAATATTCGCTGTCATTACGTCCCTTAGAAAGCCGCAAATTCGACTTCCCATGGTAAAACCACCAACAGTTGTTAAAGACTTCAGAATTTTCATTACAAATATAACCTAATGCTCATGGGTACCTGTATACGTCATCTTTGAAATAATATCAATTTTCTGAGCTCGTACGTACGAAGCAGCAAAAGAGTCGAGGCATAAACAGCAGCCCCCGATAGAATTAAAAGTGTTAGGGACATAATTCTGGTCATTTCATCTGCATGCAACGAAACTGTATATTCGCGCGCAATAAGATCAAGAAAAATTCCCATGACTAGACTGGCAATCACAAACTTAGGCGTGCGAGACAGCAGCGATTCATCTGCAACAAAGTAGTTCTGAGACCTAAGTTTGTAAGCAAGCCAAGCAACATTGAACCAGGGTGCTATGCCAGTGGCAAATGCGATTCCAACGTGCTTTAGCGGCGCAAATAGCACTATATTCAAAATGATGTTTGCAACGACTGCAATGGCGGCGGCTTGCAACGGTGTCTTGGTGTCATGCCGGGCAAAAAAGCTGGTCGAGAACACCTTTACCATCACATATCCAGGCAGACCCAAGGCGAATGCAGACAGCACATGTGCCGTTTCGATGCTATCCGAATAGGTAAAAGCATTGCGCATGAAAAGTGTGGTAACCAGGGGATCAGATAATACAATTAAGGCAACTGCGGCTGGAAATGCGAGCGCAAAAGAAAATTCAAGGCAACGATTCTGGGCAACCTGGGCCTCTTGAATTTCCTTCCGTTCAATTTTGCGCGATAAAGTTGGCAATAAAGCTGTGCTGACAGCAACGCCAACTAAGGCTATCGGAAATTGGTGCAATCTGTCGGCGAAGAAAAAGTAAGATACGGCACCATAAGGTAAGAATGACAAAAAGAAGATGCCAATCAGCATGTTCAGTTGAATGACGCCTGCTGCCATGGCCGCCGGAATCATCAATTTAATCAGCTTTCGAACTTGGGGGGTCAGTTGTGGCGATCGCAAGGGGATGCTGACACCGCTGCGCTTGCAATCTAGCTGCACAAACAACATTTGGCCAATGCCTGCAATCGCAACCGCCCAAACCAAGGCATGCCCCGGGGTTTCAAGGCTTTTCGAGAAGAACGTCAACGCAACAATCATTGCAATATTTAATAGAATTGGCGCGCCAGCGGCTGTGGCAAAGCGCTGGTGTGTATTCAATACACCTGAATACAAAGCTGCTAGCGAGATGAATAAGATATAAGGAAAGGTCACCCGGGCAAAATCTATCGCCATAGCGAACCGGACAGGTGTTTGCACGAATCCGGGGGCAAATCCAGTCATTAACCAGGGCATGAACAGCAAAAAGACCAGAACCAGTATGAACAGTATCAATACCAAGGCTGACATGACTTGGGATGCTACATCCCGAGCGGCAGCTTTGCCGTCTCGGCTTAAAGTTCTTGAGTAAGTTGGCACAAATGCAGCGTTAAAGGCGCCCTCGGCAAATAGCCTGCGAAAGAAGTTGGGCAGTTTAAAAGCGACAAAAAAGGCATCGGCAACAGGGCCTGCACCAAGGTATGAAGCAATCAGCAAGTCTCGTATAAACCCAAAGATTCGGCTTAAAAATGTCAGTGAACCTACAGTAAAAACAGATCGTATCAGGCGCATGTAATCATCAAAATTTAGCTTGCACCCCACCATATCACCCTTTTGGCTTATTTCATAAGGCAAAAAATTAATGATTTATATACAAAAGCTTACTATGATGGAGCAAGGGAATTCGCAAGTAGACCTTATAATGATAAATGAATCTCTTAAAAATGCTTTCGATGCCTTACATGAAGGTGTTTTTATACTCGATACAAACTTTAATGTCGTTTATCTGAATGGCTCAGCACAGCAGTTTGCTGGTGTCGACTTTCCCAGTTTATTCGATGAAGCTTGCAGTGATCATTTTGGTGCCTATGACGCGGCCTCAGGCGACCTCTTAAAAACCGAAGAATACCCAATCATAAAGGCTTTTGGTGGTGAGCTCACCCGTGATTACGAATTCTACCTAGAAAATAAAGTTCATAAAGAAAAGATCTACATATCCATATCCACCGCCGTTCTGCGAAATGAAAGTGGTGCTGTAGAGTACGCTATCGGCGTCTGCCGAGATGTAACCCCTAAATACATGGAACGTGACGCCCTTAAGGAATCGAATGAGGAACTGTTTTCTATTGCCGAGGGCAGAAAATCTAACTTAAGTCTTATCCAGGATCTGTTGATAGAAAGCCGAGATGCCAGTGTGCATCAGTACCTTGACTTTGCAACCAACAAGATAATGGAATTTTTCGGTGGTGGATATGCTTGCTTTATTAGTGAGCAATCACCAATCAAAAGCTATTCCTACAGCAGCAAAGCACCCGAAAAAACTCTTAAAATTGTTGAAAAACTCACACGACAATTATTAATTACCCATGGCGATATCGGAAAAAAGCAGTTAATCAGAATCTTTAATGCTGACGATATTAAAGACGAAAAGATCGCATCATTGGCAGGAAAGATATCTGCTAAGTCGATTGTAATTCTGCCAACACGGGTTTCCCATGCTATTTCCGGTAGCTTGGTATTCTTCACAGAAGTTGATGACATACGCAGCAAAATTCAGTCAGAATATCTTTCGTGTGTATCGATGTTAATTAACCGCGTGCTTAGCAAGATCGTATTTGACATCAAAACCAAACACGAAAACACGCAGCTAAATCAAGACCTTCAGGCAAAAGCCGAAGATTTAGTATCCAAAAACAGACAGATTGAAAACCTTAGCAAGGCGAAAGACGACTTTCTTGAAAAGATGAGCCACGAGCTAAGAACGCCATTAAATGCCATCATTGGCTACACAGAGATGTCTTTGGAAGATCTGCAGATGTGCATCTTTGAAGACGTCACCAACAACCTGCAGAAGATCAAAGAGTCTGGAACTATCTTGCTGGGTATTGTGAACAGCATCCTTAAGTATTCCGAGCTTTCATCCGAGGATCAGTTAATGTGCAGTACATTTTCTGTCGAAAAAATGCTGACGGAAGTACAAGACAGCTGTCGCACATACACGCAACGTTTTGAGAAAGAGTTAAAAATAGAGCCTGGCGCAAATGTAGGCAATATCACATCTGACTATTTCAAGCTGTGCTACGTCATCAGACAAGTCATCGCTAATGCTTGTAAATTTTCTGGCGGTAAAGAAATCTCGCTGAAAACAAAGCATTCAGGATCAAATGTTATTTTCTTGATCGAAGATCTCTATGGAGGTATCGACCCTGACGTTAAGCCATACGTTTTTGACCCCTTCTCGCAAGGTCGTGCAACCTACAGTGCAACCCATGAAGGCATCGGCCTTGGGCTTTCTATCACCAAACGTATGATAGAGATTATGGGGGGCACGATTGAAATGAAAGAAGGTAGCGAACACGGCACGCTGGTTGAAATTTCAATACCTGCAGAAGTACCGCCAATAGCCGCCAATGATGTTAGTGAATCAAGCCTTTCAAGCACAAAGTCTCTGTGATATCTTCACCTTATGTTTGCTGTTATATACCGTGGTTATCTTCTGCCAGGAACTGAAGCCACATACAAATCTCACTGGAATACCATCGCTACTTACTTCGTCGACCATCGCGGCGCTTTAGGGTCATGCTTGCATCAAACCGAAGAAGGTATGTGGGTTGCATATTCACGTTGGCCAGACAAAGCTACACGAGATGCCTCTTGGCCAGGCGATGACGCGCCAGCAAGTGTGCTGCCCGATGCCATCAAAACCGCTATTGTCGAGCTGAAAAAATGCTTGGACCCAGACTATGATCTGCCCGAAATCACCATGCAAGTTCAGGATTCGATAGGAATTCTTAAGGCCTAAGAGCAGCAATATTCCTGGCGTATGCTTCTTTCCCACCAGAAAAAACCGATGTCCCTGCAACCAAAACGTTTGCCCCTGCGGCGATAACTTGTTGGGCAGTCTCAGGTGTGATGCCGCCATCAACTTCAATATCGATGTCAGAAGATTTCGCCCGCAAGGCCCGAATTTTGTCAAGTTGAGCGGGGATAAATTTCTGACCTCCAAAGCCGGGATTGACAGTCATAATCAATACTTGGTCTAGGTTATATAGAATATGTTCTATATTTTCGAGCGAAGTTCCTGGGTTTAAAGCTATACCAGTCTTCTTTCCTAAAGACTTTATCAATTGTATATGCCTGTCTATGTGTGGGGTTGCTTCAGGATGAATAGTGATAATATCCGCTCCAGCATTAGCATACAGTGGAATGAAGGTGGATAAATCACTGATCATCAGGTGAACATCAAACGGCAAACGGCTATGTGGCCTGATATCTTTAACAATATCAGGGCCCATTGTAATGTTTGGAACAAAGTGACCATCCATTATATCTACATGAATATAGTCAGCCCCAGCACTGGTTATATCTTCAACTTCTTGGCCTAAATGTGCAAAGTTAGCAGACAATATAGAGGGGGCGATGCGAATTTCTTGCAGTTTTTATCTCCTTACCGTAAAGTTCCTGCAGGCTTATAATAGCAAAAATGACAGTTGTTTTAAACGTTTGAGACCTTATATATATCTCACAACCTTTAATAGAGTAGATTTTTAGATGGCATTAAGCATACATTACGCCCCTGACCCGGTTCTTCAGACGAAATCAACACCCATCGATGTGTTTGATGATGACTTGCGCGCTTTACTGGATGAAATGGTCACTGTTATGTATCGCGAAGATGGAATGGGCCTTGCTGCTAATCAAGTCGGCATTACCAAACGCTTTGTCATCGTTGATATAGATGAATCTGGGGAAAACCCTGATCCACGAAAAATGGTCAATCCTGAAATCACCTGGGCATCAGACAAAACTATTGCGATGAATGAATCATGTATTTCTCTGCCGGGCATTTATCCCGAGGTTGTCCGCCCGGAAGAAGTTGAAGTTTCCTATCAAGACGAATTTGGTGAAAAACATACTATAAAGTCTGGTGGTATCATTGCTAGATGCTTACAGCATGAAATTGACCACCTAGATGGCAAACTATCGATTGATTATCAATCACCTTTAAGACGCAAAATGCTGATGCGCAAATTAATCAAGAACAAACGTATTATCGAGCGTAAGAAAAAACAGGTATGACCAAGCGTAAAATTGTCTTTATGGGCACTCCGGATTTCGCCGTTCCTGCATTGCAGGGACTGATCGATGCTGGGCATGATATTATTGCTGTCTATTCCCAGCCTCCAAGGCCAGCAGGTCGCGGCCACAAGCTGACGAAAAGCCCGGTTCACCGATTGGCTGAATCACATAATATCCCGGTTTTTACGCCAAAGAATTTTAAAAATGCAGATGATGTTCAGGCTTTTTGTAACCATAAAGCTGACATAGCCGTTGTTGCGGCTTACGGATTAATACTGCCCAAAAGTATTTTAGAGGCACCTGCCCAAGGGTGCTTAAATATTCATGGATCTCTGTTGCCACGTTGGCGCGGGGCTGCCCCCATCCATCGAGCAATTGAAGCAGGCGATAGTTCCACTGGTATCACCATCATGCAAATGGATGAAGGGCTGGATACGGGGGACATGATTATATGGGACCAGGTAGACATTACCCGGGATATGACAACAGGCATATTACACGATATTTTGGCTGAAATGGGCGCAGTACAGATTGTCAAAGCTATTGAGCAGGGCTGGCCAAGAATCCCGCAACCTGCTGATGGTGTAGCGTATGCGCACAAGATCACACGAGACGAAGAAGTTCTCGATTGGACCCAGCCTGCAGAAGTTTTAGAGCGTAAAATTCGGGCGTTTTCTCCGTGGCCTGCGACCTATTTCCTGCATGATGGTCTGCGATATAAAGTTCTGTCAGCCGAGATCACAACGGACGCTGGCGCCCCTGGCGAAATTCTCGATGACATGATGACCATTGCGTGTGCAAAAGGTGCTATACGACCCACCAGGCTGCAACGCCAAGGGGGCAAGCCAATGGATCTCAAAGACTTTCTGAATGGTCATGCGATTGCAAAAGGAACACGCTTATGCAGCGCTACAAGTTAACCATAGAATATGATGGTACACCTTTTGTTGGCTGGCAGTATCAGCCTGGCTTGCCCACGGTTCAAGGCGAGCTAGAAAAAGCGCTTCAGCTATTTATGAATCAGAAAATAACCAGCTATGCTAGTGGGCGCACAGATACAGGAGTGCATGCTTTGGGGCAGGTGGCGCATATTAATCTTCCTAAGGCTTTTGAAGCAAATACAGTGCGTAAAGCTCTCAACCACTTTTTAAAAAACCAGCCAATTGTTATTCGTCAAGCTGAAGCAGTCTCAGAAGATTTTCATGCCCGCTTTTCTACAAAAGAACGCCGATACATCTATAAAATAATCAACCAGTCAACTCCCTTGGCACTCGAGCAAAATCGTGCGTGGCATGTATATCAACCCTTAGATGAAATCGTCATGCAGGAAGCAGCTAACCACCTCGTTGGCCATCATGATTTCTCCAGCTTTAGATGTGCCGAATGCCAAGGTAAAAGCCCGATGAAAACTTTGGATCAACTGGATGTTAATCGCCAAGGCAGCTTGATCACGATTACTGCACGCTCAAGGTCGTTCTTACATCATCAAGTGCGCAATATGGTGGGCACTCTGTCGCTTGCCGGCCGCGGAAAATGGACTGCAGATGATGTGCGTGTAGCTTTAGAGGCGAAAGATCGCCGTGCTGGCGGCCCAACTGCGCCACCTTATGGGCTGTATTTTGTGGAGGCTGTATACTGATATGGGACGGTTTCAACTGGTATCTGACTTCAAGCCTTCGGGCGATCAACCACATGCGATCAAGGAGCTAGTATCGGGCATTCGAAACGGCGACAAAGATCAAGTCCTGCTGGGTGTAACAGGGTCAGGGAAAACCTTTACCGTGGCACATGTTATTCAGGAACTTGATCGCCCTGCCATTATCATGGCACCCAACAAAACTTTGGCAGCCCAGCTGTATGGGGAGATGAAAGAGTTCTTTCCTCACAATGCGGTTGAATACTTCGTCTCATATTATGATTATTACCAGCCTGAGGCCTATGTGGCGCGCACGGATACTTTCATTGAGAAAGAAGCAACCATTAACGAGCAAATCGACCGCATGCGGCACAGTGCAACCCGGGCATTGCTCGAGCGCCGCGATGTGATCATTGTCGCCAGTGTTTCGTGCATATATGGTATCGGTGATGTGGAAAACTATAGCCAGATGGTCATTCCCTTGGAAGTGGGCGCTACCATAGATCCGAAGGACTTGATCCGTCAATTGGTTGAAATCCAATACAAACGTAATGATATAGACTTTTATCGAGGAACGTTTCGCGTTCGTGGCGACATTATGGAGATATTTCCCTCTCACCTAGAAGACAGTGCCTGGCGTTTGTCATTCTTTGGCGACGAGCTGGAGTCAATCACCGAGGTAGATCCCCTAACGGGTGAGAAAACGGCCTCTCTTGATAGCATCAAGATCTTTGCCAACAGTCACTATGTGACACCCAAGCCTACATTGATTCAGGCTACGAAAGAAATTAAGGCCGAGCTGAAACAACGCTTGGCAGAGCTGACAGAGGAGCAAAAGCTGGTCGAAGCCCAACGGTTGGAACAGCGCACCCGTTTTGACCTTGAGATGATCGAGACAATGGGGATGTGTGCAGGGATCGAGAACTATTCTCGCTATTTAACGGGCCGTGGTCCAGGGGCTCCTCCTCCGACGCTTTTTGAATATATTCCAGAAGATGCCTTACTATTTGTGGACGAATCACACGTTGGCGTGCCGCAAATTGGCGGTATGTATCGGGGAGACTCGGTGCGTAAATCCACCCTGGCAGAACACGGCTTTCGTCTGCCATCCTGCCGTGACAACCGTCCACTTAAATTTGAAGAATGGGACGCGATGCGCCCACAATCAGTGTTTGTCAGCGCAACCCCAGGTCCCTGGGAATTAGAGCAAACCGGCGGTGTTTTTGCCGAGCAAGTTATCCGCCCAACAGGCTTAATCGACCCAGTATGCGTCATTCGTCCCACCCGCCATCAAGTTGATGACCTAATAAATGAATGCCAACAGTGCGCCAAGAAAGATCAACGTGTCCTGGTGACAACATTGACCAAGCGCATGGCAGAAGCTTTGACCGAATATCTGACAGAAGCAGGCCTGAAGACACAATACCTGCATTCAGACGTTGATACGCTAGAACGTATTGAAATTATCCGTGACCTGCGCCTTGGTGTTTATGATGTTTTGGTCGGTATCAACTTGCTGCGCGAGGGCTTGGATATACCCGAATGTGCTTTGGTGGCAATATTGGATGCAGACAAAGAAGGCTTTTTGCGTTCCCGGACATCATTGATACAGACAGTGGGGCGTGCTGCGCGTAATGTTGACGGCAAGGTAATCTTGTATGCAGATACCAAAACAAAGTCTATTGAAGCGACCCTGCAGGAGACTTCTCGCCGCCGGGAAAAGCAGCAGGCATACAATGCTAAACATGGCATAACGCCAGAATCCGTCCGCAAATCCATCGGCAATATCCTTGAAAGTGTCTACGAGCAGGATCATACAACCGTTGACACTGACAGTGATATTCCAAAAAGTGGTCCAAAATTTGTGAAGTACAAGAAGAATCTAGAAAAGCAGATGCTGGAAGCTGCCACCAATCTGGAGTTCGAGGAAGCAGCGCGCTTACGCGATGAACTTAGAAGGCTGGAAGCAGAAGACCTGGGGGTTGTGCCGATCAACAAACCTAAATCAACACGAAAAGGGAGTAACAAGCGATGAACTTACATGGAACCTGCGTCATCATTAATGGTTTGGGCATCCTGTTGCGTGGTCCATCAGGATCAGGAAAATCAGACTTAGCCTTGCGGTTGTTACACGAAGGCGGCAAGTTGATCAGCGACGATCAAGTAACCCTTGAATCGATGATGGGACAGCTGATTGCCCGCCCACCTAGGTCAATCATGGGACAAATGGAAGTGCGGGGTGTCGGCGTAATCCCGGTTAATTACGAATCCCAAGCGCCCGTCGAATATATTTTTGATATGACACCGCATGACAAAATTGAACGGACGCCAGAGAAAGCCACAGAAAACATATTGGGTGTTGAAGTACCCGTGGCAAAAATTGACCCCTTTGCGGCTTCAAGCGTGGCGAAAGTGAACTATTTATTGAAGAGTCTGAAGAAGGGCAAGGCTTTTTGAATTCATCAGCCCTTAGAGAGCACTCCTACCACCTCTATATGCTCGGTCCAGTGGAATTGATCGACAGGAATGGCTTTATCTAAAACATAGCCAGAATCACACAATGCTTTTACATCCCTGGCAAAGCTTTCGGGACCGCAGGAAACATAAATGATCCGGCCAACACCAGATGCAATTACTGTAGGGATCATTGATGCCATACCAGTTCTGGGCGGATCGGCTACTAATATGTCAGACTCTGCAATTTCTTCAGCAGATAAGGGGGTAGCAAAGAGATCTCGTTGCACAACGGTAATATTTGGGTGGTCCACACTGGCCAAAGCCTGCACAGCGCGTTTATCCGATTCATAGCCAGTAACACGATGTCCTGCATCCGCAATTGGGATACTTAAGGTGCCTCGGCCACAATATACCTCGCATACTTTTCGGCTTTCTTCTGGGATATTTGCAACAACCAAATCAGCCAGAGTTTTGTCAGCCGATTCGCTTGCTTGTAAGAAAACATTGGCTGAAATGGGCACACTACGAGATCCAAACTGCACGACCGGATCTGCTGTTTGGCAAGTAAATTGAATGGCGCGTTTCTGCTTGATCTGCAGTCTGGCGAGGCCATAATCGCCTGCAAACTGTTGAAACTGGGCGCAGGAGTCATCTGGCAACTTGCGCTTTAAGCCAGATACAAGAACATCTATTCCATTTGCCCCCTTGGTAATGTAAACATGCGCTTTTTCCCGCATATCGAGAACATGATCAAACACCTCCCGTAGAGGTTTTAACAACCTTGATATTTCCGGATGCACCGCCGGGCAGGCATTAACGGACAGAATACGTTTGCGCCCGCGCTCATGAAATCCCATAGCAGTTTCAGCAGGAAACTTCTTCACATCTATATCAATGCGGCGGCGCTGACCTGGGCCCAGAAAGATTGCATCCGTTATCACAGATATGTCCACGCCTTCTGCTGCTAGGATATCGTGCAGGGCTTTCGTTTTATGGGTTTTATAATCGTCTTCTGATAAGTGCTGTAAACTGCACCCTCCACAGGTGCCATAATAGGGACAATGAGACATATTCTGCTTTTAAAACCAATTCTTGCAGGCTAATCTATGGCCAATTGACTAAAAATACAAGGAAACTGTGTGCAGGCTCTGGCGCAAAAAGCAATTAATCTTATCCTTCCAACGCGCTGTCTGAAGTGTAAACAACGTACTGATTCGCCAGGTAGCTTATGTGCCAGCTGCTGGTCGGACATGGACTTTATTCAAGCACCATACTGCAGCTGTTGCGGTTTTCCCTTTGAACATAGCTTTGGAGAAGACGCCAGCGCAGAAAGCCTGTGCGGCCCGTGTGCAAAAGAGCAACCCCTATACCACAAAGCCCGCGCTGCATTGGTTTACAACGACAACACCAAAGGTATGATTCTTAGCTTTAAGCATGGAGATCGCTTGGACCTTGCCCCCCTGTTAGGTAAATGGTTGCAGATGACTGCAGGGGATTTGTTAGGCAGCGCGGATCTTGTAGTGTCTGTTCCGCTGCATTGGCGCCGTTTATTTATGCGGCAATACAATCAAGCGGCTGTGCTTGCAAATCTATTAAACCATCCCAATACCAATCATATTTGGCTGAAACGGGCACAGTCCACACCACCACAGGGCAGACGAAATCGCCAAGCTCGTGTAGAAAATGTACGCAGTGCCTTTGACATTTCAGACGATCACAAGCATCAGTTTACAGGCAAAGCTGTTTTGTTAGTTGATGATGTGATGACCACAGGTGCAACCATTAATGCCTGCACAAAAGTCTTATTAAAGGCAGGGGCCAGCCGCGTAAATGTATTGACGCTTGCGCGTGTCGTGATTCCGCAATAATACTATAGATATGCAACATTTCATGGAACAAGCCCTCGAGCAGGCAAGAATCGCAGAAACTAAGGGTGACGTGCCCATTGGCGCCATTATCGTGCATGATGGACAAGTTATTGCTGCCGCTGGTAATCGTATTGTGCAGGATAATGACCCGACAGCTCATGCTGAATTGGTAGCCCTAAGAGCAGCCAGCAAAATTCTACAAACCCCCAGGCTAACCGAATGCGATCTGTTTGTGACATTAGAGCCCTGCCCTATGTGCGCACAAGCAATTGCCTTTGCCCGCATCAGGCGGTTGTTTTTTGGGGCATATGATCCCAAAGGCGGTGGCGTTGATCACGGCCCCAGAATCTTTGAACAGCCCACCTGTCACCATATTCCAGAAGTTAATGGTGGTATTTTTGAAAAAGAATGTGCTAGCATCCTGAAAGATTTTTTTAGTAAAAAGCGTTAGTTAGGAGGAACTGATGACCACAGCAATGCCAGAGGGCTTTGTCTATCTCGACACGATTGATGACTCTATCTTAGAAGAAATTCGCTACGCTATGCCACACAACCTAGTTGGCCGCGTGATTGATGGCTATGGATCTAAGCGCTGTGTGACGACAATAGGCGTGGCAAATGGCCTGAAAGCTGTTCAGGCGGAAGTGAATGCACTTGGCTATACCCTGAAAGTTTATGAAACATACCGCCCCCTCCGTGCTGGTATTGATTTTACAACATGGTCGCAAGGAAATTGTGACCTAATGCGGATGGAGTTCTATCCCGCCATTAACAAAGCGGACCTTTTCGATTTGGGGTATCTTGCCTTCCGATCAGAGCACACCCGTGGATGTGCCGTAGACCTGACATTGGTACCATTACCAGTGCCTGATCAGGATGTCTTTAAGCCTGGAGACATCGTTCTAGATGGACGCCTGCCAAAAGGCCAGCGCTTCAACGATAACTCGATTGAAATGGGCACTTGCTTTGATTGTATGGACGAGCTAAGCCACACGATGAACCCTAAAATATCTGCAGAAGGTTAAAAACATGCCCAGACCACTCAGTCGATTTGTACCTGAAGATTTTGAAAACTTGCCCTGGAAAGGATTCACACGCAGTATTCAAGAATATC
>JBMYXZ010000024.1:0-15744 GCA_049608925.1 Alphaproteobacteria bacterium
CAGCATGGGTGTGCCACCATCCTTGTTTCAATATGTTTTGACAGCTGGTGAAGATCTCCATACGCGGATTGATCGTGGCAATGATCCGTTTTACGGCAGGCTAGGGGACGCATATTATTATGTAGGGCCGTCTCAGTCCGCATTGCTGGACGATCTACCCTTGCGCAAAAAGTCAGAGCTGAATGAAGCAGATTTTATTTTGGTAATGGGACCAGATGATTGGCATGATGACCTATCGGAGTTCTCCGAGTTGCTTGAAGAAGCAGTTCAATTAAAGCTTCCCATGGTATGTGCTAACCCTAATATTGGTGGATTTGAAACCGGCGAGCTGCATTGGGAAGCCGGTGCGATCGGCAAGCTATATCAGCAGCTAGGTGGGCAAGTTCATTATCATGGTAAGCCAGAGCAAAGCTTTTTCAAGGCCGCATTGAACTGTTTTGATGATACGCCCATTACGAAGATTATCCATATTGGTGACTCAATTGAGGCTGATGTTCGAGGTGCTCAACAATGTGGTCTTGATGTGGCGTTTACGCCCTATGGCATTCATTCAGAAGATGTAACAGTATTTGACGAGCCTGGTCTTAGCCTTGCAAAACTTGGTGAAAAATGGTTTGCGGCTAATTCTATGCAACTTCCAACCTTTTTAATTCCGGGATTTAAGTGGTGACGATGATATTAACCCTGGCCGTAGGGGCCATCTTTATTTTATTGATACTATCAAGTATCTTCTCTGCCTCTGAGACTGCTGTAATTGCATCTTCGAAAGCAAAGTTACATGCAATGGTGAAAGAGGGAGACAAGCGCGCCAAAGTGCTGGTGCATCTGCGCCGTCACATGGGGCGCTTGGTTAGCTCACTGCTGATTGGGGGGACTCTGATCAACATCACAGCCTCAACACTTAGTACATGGGTGCTGGTTAATCTTTTTGGTGATGCTGGTGTGTTGATGGCTACCTTGCTGATGGGTGTGCTGATCGTGTTTTTTGGCGAAGTCATGCCCAAAATCATCGCAATTAACTTTCCCGAGATAGTCGCAAAGTGCTTCTATCGCGTGTTACGTATCGTTAGTTGGCTGTTTGCCCCTTTAGCCAAGCTCTCTGATTTGATGGCGCGTGGGCTTTTGGGAATATTTGGTGTCAAAATCCATGGATTTTCCAGTGCGCACACGACGTCTGAAGAGCTACGAGGGTTGATTGAAATGCACATAGGGCCTGGGGAAGATATTGCTCAGCAGCGTGCCATGCTGCGCAGCATTCTGGATCTGGCTATTGTGGATGTAGGCGAAGTGATGACGCACCGAAAGAATGTATTCATGCTGGATATATCAGACGGTCCTGAAAAAGTCATCGAGGCCATGCGATCTTGCCCGTATACTCGCGTTCCTCTATGGCGAGACAATCCTGACAACGTGATTGGGGTGTTGCACGCGAAAGAACTGTTCCGCATCCTTCAGGATACAGATAAATCTGTAGAGGATATCAATTTGTACGAAATTGTCTCAAAGCCCTGGTTTATCCCAGAGACAGCTGACTTGCTGGATCAGCTGCAGCAATTCCGCAAACGTCGCGAGCATTTTTCAATCGTTGTAGACGAATATGGAGCGATGATGGGGATCCTGACGCTGGAGGATATCCTAGAGGAAATCGTTGGCGAGATTGTAGATGAACACGATGATGAAATACCTGGCGTTCGCACCTCCAGTGATGGCAGTGTTGTGGTAATGGGCTCGGTTACTATCCGTGATTTAAATCGTCAATTTGAATGGGATCTGCCTGATGAAGAGGCCGCAACTGTTGCGGGACTTGTGATGCACATGGGAAGAGTAATCCCAGAAGTTGGCCAGCGCATACTGATCAAAGGATTTACCTTTGAGGTTCTGCGCCGCCAGCGTAATCAAATTACATTGATTCGGATTGTTCCTAACGGCGGCTCCGCGGACACAGAACTGGAGCCAAAAAGCGATCAATAGAAATCGCGCCCGGGCCTTTTAAGATAATTATTCCAAGCAGCATCATCCAGTAAAAATGTTCTTGCAGGTCCAGGTATGTGAACTGAATAACCAAAGTCATGACAAACATGGCTGTTGCTGCGGCGCGCGCGCCCAGACCCGCAACCAGCATGACAGGCGCTATAAGCTCGGTTGCAGTTGCCATATATGCAGCGACGGCAGGGTCTATTAATGGGACTTTATATTCTTCGCGAAATAATGCCACGGCGATATCCATATTGGCATATTTCGTTAAGCCGGAATAAAAGAATATCTTTGCCATCCACAGGCGTATTATCAAGTCTAAAATTGGTGCAAAATAGCACTGTAAAACGCAGATAGTACTACACCCCAGTCGTATAAGTGCATTCATGAAGCTTATTCCCTGTTTAATTACAGGAAGCTTATCAAGCGGTTTTGCTTAAGAAGCTTCCTGCAGATTTTTTGTCAAAAAGTGCCTGACACTTTCATATAAACATCATAGGTAAATAGGGTAATGCCAACAAGGCTTATTTGGCATTTTCGATCTGGAAGATTTCAATTCCAGTTATGTTTTGTATGAATATTGCGCCAGATATCATTATTGCCATAACCAGCAGGGGCGCCAGCACTGATGTTCCGCGATACATGCCACCTTTATTCGATTTAATGCGTTTTTCGACATCATACCTGTACATAGAAATACCAAAAATACCGATTAATACTTGCAGTATACCAACGCCAACAAGGTTCGTGGATTCCATTTTGCTCATGATTAATTGCATAATGTTTAAGGCGGAAAATAGGACTCCGAATAAATACATTTTGCGATAGAATAACCAGAGAGGGCCAAAGATATATGCGGGCCAGCACCATGTAGCAAAGCGCGGTTTGTCTTTGTAAGCGTGGAACATATCTAAATAAAATTTAGTCTCAGATGTTGGGTTTTCAGCATCTTCTTTTGCATTGGCAACATAATGTACTGCCGTATTATTTTCAGTCATAACGTTTTTTCCTTTCGCTATAGTCATTATCAGCAATCAAGAGATTGCGCAAGAGGTCCAGATGTTAAATTGTATTCCAAAAGCCAGAGTGCTTTGAAGATCAAAGTCATTATTTACTTGGGTGGCCTCTTCAACGGCTTGTTGCAGGGGTTTATTGCTTCTAAGCTTGTCAAAGAAGCAAAAGGACGCTTCATCCAGCCAATGCAGGTTGATTTCCATATGCGGCCTGATGACCATAGCAAAGCATGGCCCTGCAGATAGATCTATAGTCTCGTTTGATTTACCGCAGGCAAGCCCCCAAATATCTTGCAGAGCATAAGGCGAGTGAATCATAGACAGAGAGCTTGGGAAGGCGAAAGTCAAGTCAGGTATTAGTTCAGGTGGTATGTGTTTCAACTCAGATGCGGAAAGTGGGCTGCTATCGGCTGCCGTAAACGCGGTGTTATACGCCCAATCAAGGCGTGCTATATCTTGCAAATATGGCAGATCTTCAAGTTGTTGGAGAAATTCTGGGAAGGTGTCTCCATAAGTGTGCAGACGGCCATCTTTTGGCGGAGAGTGTCTAATAAATGCATGCGCAATTTGCCGAAAGAAGTCGTCGCCCACAAGAGCATTAACCCGACGAAAGGTGTCCTTGAGGCAATTATACAGCGAGCTTAAGGTATTGTTGCGGTATACTTCTTGTCGCAGGTCTAAGGGCTCCTGAGACAGTATCTTGCGGCAGAAATCTTGCTGTAGCTTAGCTGTTGGCTGCATAAGCCGGACTTTCGTGGTGTCTGATGATATCTTGAGCTTTATATGCTTCGGCAATCAATGTCTCAAGACCTGGCACGTTTGTATCCCACTCGATAAGCGTTGGGACGGTTTTTGAGTCATGCATGGCAATAGTTTGTTCAAAAAGTGCCCACACCGCATCGCTCACGCAAGAGCCATGGTCATCGATTCGAAGCCCATCACGTTGTGCATGACCGGCTAGGTGGATTTGGCCAATAAGCTCGGGCGGTATTTGTCGGATGTAATCCGCCGCATCAAAACTGTTATTATGCGCCGATACATAGATGTTGTTCACATCAAAAAGAAGTTTACAGTTGCTGCGGTCTGCAAGCTCGATTAAGAATTCAGGTTCCTGCATCGTGGATTCTGGGAATGTCATGTATGACGAGGGATTTTCGACAAAAATTTGCCTTCCGAGATAGTCCTGGGTTTCCATGACATGTTGAGCCATGATGTTTAAGGTGTTAGGGGTATAGGGCAGGGGAAGCAGGTCATTTAAATAGACACCGTTATGCCAACTCCATGACAGATGTTCAGACACAAACATGGGATCAACCAAGTCAATTAATGCCTTAAGGCGCTTAAGATGTGTCTGGTTTAGCCCCTCATCTGACCCCAAAGAAAGGCTGACGCCATGCAGGCTAATCGGGTAGTGTTCGCGAATCTTCAGCAGCTGCTTTAAAGCTGGTCCACCATCAACCATGTAATTTTCGCTGTGGACCTCCAACCAATCAATTGCGGGTTGTTTTTCTAGGATCTCTGAGAAGTGCTGGGGTTTATAACTAATACCAATCATCGACTTTACTTTGTACGGGAGAGCCGGGCTCTCCCGCTGTTTATTATAATTTTATTTTGGCTCTAGGCTGCCGTTGACGATCTTTTCGCAAAGGCCTTTTGGTGTGTACATCCAACCTTTTGGATCGCTGTCAACGGTTTGCGTCCCAGCACAGCTGTTGTTGCCTTCTGCTGCACAATCGTTCTTGCCAGCGCGAGCAATACCATAGCACTTTTCATTCTTTGTGCTAATCGCTTCGCCATTGTTGTCGTCAGCTTTTTTACAGCCAGAGAGTGTTAGCGCGCCCAATAGAGCAGATGATAAGATTAGTGCAGACTTTTTTTCCATTTTATGCCTCCCAAAAGCATTTTTCTATCGCAATAAGCATATCACTGTTATATCCTGAAGGCAATTTATAGGAGGTATATCAATATGAAGTGGCTGAAAAATATTATTTTGTGTCTTCCATTGCTGCTGTCTGGCTGTGGAGAAAAGGCTGATGAAGCATCAGGAGATGGCACACAGTTGGTCATGGTTACCTCGGCTGATTACCCCCCATTTGAATTTTACGACACCTCAAAAGAAGACTGTAACGTCATTGGATTTGATGTTGATCTGGTAAATGAAATTTCGAAACATATTGGGGCTACTGTCAGGGTCATGGATGTAGAGTTCGCAGGCGTGTTGCCAGCAATGCTGTCAGGTCGGGCAGATTTTGCTATGGCGGGAATCAGTCCTACTCCCCAACGAGAGCAGAATATGATGTTCTCAGACATCTATTATAACTCTGAAAATGTTTTGCTAACACTTAAGGGTGTTGAGATCGAAGAAGTCCAGAACAATGGCCAAATTGGTGTTCAGCTGGGATCTACGCAAGAAGTATTTGGCCGTAAATGGCAAGAAACACACCCCAATACTTTTTTGGTAAAGCGCAATAAGGTCATCGAAATGGTCCAAGAGCTGCGGTCAAAGCGCATGGATGCAGTGTTGGTTGAAAAGACAATCGCGCAAGCGTTCGTGGGTAAATATCCTGAGGATCTGGAGATTCATTCGGTGCAAGACGATGATTCAGGCATTGCCATTGCTTTTCCAAAAGGATCTGAAGAGTTGGTGGCTAAGTTTAATGAAGCCCTTAAGCATCTAGAGGCATCTGGAGAGCTTCAGAAACTAAGAAAGAAATGGTTCACGTAAGCAGATTATGAATTTTGATTTTGCTCAAATAGGTCCTTCCATCCCTTACATCATGAAGGGGGCATTAGTAACGCTACAATACACAAGTTTGTCTGTGTGCTTTGGCTCTATTCTGGGGGCAGTTTTGGCTTTTCTGAAGCAGGCTGAATCCGGTTTTTTGCGAGGATTTGCGGGGGTGTATACCTCAATCTTTCGCGGCACGCCCTTGCTGGTTCAGCTGATGCTGATATATTTTGCGACACCACAATTGTTTGGCTATAAAATTACAGCTTTTGAAGCCGGAATTCTGGCTTTCTCTTTGAATTCGGCGGCATACGTATCGGAAGTCATGCGCGCCGGTATTAAAGCAGTTGAAAAAGGCCAACTAGAGGCAGCAATATCTTTAGGCCTAAGTCGCCGACAAGCCATGATTGATATTGTATTGCCGCAAGCTTTTAAAAATACGCTGCCGGCGCTGGTTAATGAGATAGTAGACCTGTTGAAGGAATCTGCTTTGATCTCAGTGCTGGGTGAAGCTGATTTGCTGCGCCGCGCCAATATCGTCTCGGCCGAGACATATCTGTATTTTGAGCCGTTGTTGGTAGCTGCGGGTATGTATTACGTCATGGTGTTGATTCTTACGCAGTTGGCGTCCACTCTTGAATACAGGTTAAAGCGTAGTGATTAAAGTATCCGGTCTTAAAAAATCTTATGATGACGTCGAGGTGTTAAAAAGCATCTCCCTGGAAATTCCGCAAGGCGAGGTAGTGGCTGTGATTGGCCCTTCCGGATCTGGTAAGTCAACCTTTCTTAGATGCCTAAATTTGCTGGAAAAGCCAAATGCTGGGCAGATTCTACTAGACGATGAGGAAATTACGGGGGCGGCATCTGACGTCAGGCGTATACGATTGAAGACAGGGATGGTGTTTCAGCATTTCCATCTTTTCCCGCATATGACTGTGTTGCAGAATATAACCTATGCCCCGATGAAAGTGCAGGGCGTATCGCAACAAGCTGCCGAGAAAAAGGCGAAAGAATTGTTGAAGCGTGTGGGATTGGCAGACAAAGCGGATGTATACCCTTCAAAGCTCTCCGGCGGTCAAAAGCAACGTGTGGCCATTGCGCGCACGCTTGCAAATGAACCAGAGATTTTGTTATTTGACGAGCCTACCTCGGCCTTGGATCCAGAAATGGTAAAAGAGGTGCTAGAGGTCATGAAAGGCTTGGCGCATACTGGTATTACGATGATCGTTGTTACACACGAAATGGGGTTTGCACGCGAAGTTGCTGACCGTATCTTATTCTTAGATCATGGCGTATTGGTAGAAGACTCTACGCCTGAAAAATTCTTTGCGTCACCATCGTCACAAAGAGCAAAAACGTTTTTAGAAAAAGTACTATAGGAGGATCAAAATATGTCACAAGCAGCGCAAGCTACAACACCAAGCCAATACCCAAATCTACACATATTTGATCACCCATTGATACAACACAAGCTAACGATGATGCGTCAAGAGGAGACACCGTCCAGTATGTTCAGGGCGCTGTTGAAAGAGATCGTGATGCTGATGGGCTTTGAAGCAACACGCAATTTCCCGACAAAGCTAGTGGATATCAACACCCCTGTGGCGCCTATGAAAGCCCCGATGTTAGACAGCCCCGATGTGGCGATTGTGCCAATCTTGCGTGCTGGCTTGGGAATGTCAGATGGTCTTCTAGAGCTGCTTCCCACTGCAAAAGAAGGGCACATTGGTCTTTATCGCGATCCTGAAACCAAGCGGCCAGTTGAATATATGGTTAAGCTTCCAGAGGTTGAAAATCGTACTTTTATCGTTGTCGATCCAATGGTAGCAACGGGTCATTCCGCTGTGCATGGCCTGAAGGTCTTGCTAGATCGAGGCGTTCCCAGAGAAAAGCTGATCTTTATGGCATTGGTAGCATCGCCTGAGGGTATTGAGGTGTTTAACCAAGAATTTGGAGATGTTCCCCTGTACCTTGCCAGCCTAGATGATTGTCTTGATGACCATATGTATATTGTGCCTGGCCTGGGAGACGCCGGCGATCGTATCTTTGGCACGATGTAGGATGGTGAATGTATAGGGCATAAGTTCCGGAGTAATATAAAGGGATGGGGAATTCCAGGCTGAATAAAACCTTTTTGCTTTCAACTCCCCATACTCCAACTTTCCGCGGCTTGACCGCGGAATCTATTTTTTGCAATTTTTCAGTATCTTATGCAGTTATCAAATCTTGATAACTGCATGTTTCCTCCTGTCGCTGAATTCCATAGAAATTCTAATCCACGAATAGATTTGATTGTCTTTACGGATTGATGAGGGGCCCCAATGCTAAACAGATTTCTAGTTAAACTTTTGAAATAAAACAATAAAATGGATTCCGCGGTCAAGCCGCGGAAAGTCGGAGCCTGTGGGGCTGGTTGGAGAGAGCCCTAAAACAACAAGGGCTTACCCTCCAGCATAAATTATTCCTGACACTTATGGGTCAAGCCGCGGAAAGTCAGTTTGTGTGGAGTTGAGTGGAGAAAGTTCTGAAATATTACACAACTTCTCAGTCTTCATCCCCACACTCTATTCTTATCGCATATGTTTCGGGGGTTCAGGCCCTTTCATCGGTGGATTCTTGCGGATGATGGACTCAACCTCTTTGATGCCGCGGTCAAGTTGCGGATCTTGGCCTTTGGCATAGTCTTGCGGCGTGATGTCCACCTCGATGTCAGGATCGACACCATAGTTTTCTACGCTCCAGCCAATATCGTTAAACCAGAATGAAAACTCTGGTTGGGTTGTGTATCCACCGTCTTTTAGGCTGTGGCGCGGCCAGATCCCGATCACACCACCCCAGGTGCGCTTGCCGATCAATGGGCCGAGATTTAACATTTTAAAGCCGTGCGAGAAGATGTCTCCGTCAGAGCCAGCATACTCGTTCGTCAAAGCAACCATAGGACCTGCAGGAGAATCACTGGGGTATGTTTCTACACCAAACCATCGTGTCATATCAAAACCCAACCTTCTGCGGGCCAGCTTTTCCAGCAATAAAGGCGATACATTACCGCCGCCATTAAAGCGTGCATCGACAATCAAGCCTTCTCGATCAATTTCTGCCAAGAAGCCACGGTGGAACTCACTATATCCCCAAACGCTCATATCTGGGATATGGATATAGCCAACCTTACCTTTCGTCTTTTTATGGACATACTCGCGATTTTGGTCAACCCATTCACGGTAAGTTCCGGGCGCAATGGAATCCAAGGTTTTGACCTGGACGCGCCGCTTTTTATTGCTTTTGCCATTACTGACTGTTAGGCGAACTTCTTCGCCGGACATATTAACCAGCAAGGCTTCTGGCGGTGTTGTCTCGGTGACAGGTTGATCATTGACCGCCCATATGTAATCGTTTTCCTTAACATTGATACCACTGCGAATCAGAGGAGAAGATTTTCTTTCATCCCAAGGATCGCCGCGGATAATGCGGTCAATGCGATAGGCCTTTTTCTTTTTGTCGAATGAGTAATCGGCCGCTAACTGTCCAACACCATAATGGGGCGAATCTTTCAGATCACCACCCATGACATAAGCATGTGAGGTGCCTAGCTCGCCCTGCATTTCCCATAATAGATCGGAAAATTCTTCGCGTGTATTGATGCGCTCGACCATTGGCTGATAGCGTTTTAGGACTTTATTCCAATCTACATCTGGAATTTTCTCGGTCCAGAAGTGGTCTCGCTGCAAACGCCAAGCTTCATCGAGCATTTGACGCCATTCAGATACAGGATCCACAGACACCGTGATGCGGGAAAGCTTAATCCAGCCATTGGTTTTGGAAAATCTGCTGTGTTCCTGTGACGTATCAGGCTTCGAGCCTGTGCTATATACTCTCAAGCTGCTACCAACTTGATACAGCGTCATGCTGCGATCACGGGTCATGGTAAAGTCTGTGATACCATCATAAACTGTTTTAGATGTCTGAGTCTCAAAGTCATATTCGTGCAGCGTCGTGCGAGCAGGAATGGAATTACCAGGGCAGCCACCCATACAAGACTCGAGAGGCTCAGTCGTATACAGCACCTTGCCGTTCAAGCCAACCACATCTGAATAAATGCCGTCCTCTAGGGGGAAGGCGATAATGCGTTCTTGTATACCGTCAAGGTCAATTTTGATCGGTTTTGGCTTCGCGGATTTCTTTTTGCTGCCAGTATCCTTTTCTTCTTTTTCCTCCAACGGATCTTGTTTGGTGGAAAACGGCGAGGGCAGATCCTTTTGTAGTGTAATCAAATACGGCTTGGTTCCTCGTGGAAAGCACAATTCAAAATGCAGCGTATCCCAAGCAGGATTAAACTGGCGGTGCGATAGGAAGTAGATATACTTCCCTTCCGGACAGAAGGATGGATCTGTATCGCGCAGCACAGAACGGGTTATTTGATGTGACTTACCGGTTTTTACCTCGGCAAGCTTGATCATTGATGTATGTGGCGTGTTCGAGCAATTGTACACCACCCATTTTCCATCAGGAGACCAATCAAAACCAGCGACCGTACTGTGAGGGCTACGGTCAATCTGCTTTAGCTTCCAGGATTTCAGATTGATATGAAAGATTTCACAACGGTGGTTGGTAAAAATCGCGTCATCAGCAGTTGGGCTGATCTTTATGTCTAGCACACGTCCGATATCTTTCTTGGGCATGCGATTTTTGCGCTCCAGGCTTTCTGCATCATAGATCTCGAAGCCTTCTTCGCCTTGTTCATCGCTGACAACCAGCACGCGCTTGCCGTCATTTAACCAGCGGCTGAGGCGATAGCGCGCATCGGATGATTCTCCAAAGCGCATGACAGGTCCATCCCAATTACCAAAAACAAAGGCTTGCCCACGATTAATAGTGGACAAATGATGGCCTTTAGGGTGGATGTCATAATCATCTAGATATTCAGCTGCTGCTACAAACTTACGATTACGCTGTGTCCTGGGGCTGCTGTAATCAACTTTCAGCTTAGTATCTTTTCCAGACTTAATGTCGTATGCAAAAATGTCGCCACCAACATGGTAGACGATGGTATTGCCATCTGTAGTTTGATTGCGCACGTAAAAACCTGTGTGCTTTGTGTGCTGCTGAATGTCCTTGCCATCAGGTGTGCACGAGTACAGATTACCATGGTTATCATGATCAGATGCGTAATAGATGCGATCGCCGATCCACAGTGGTCGGGAGATGTTCCCATCCTTGTCTGCTATCTCATGAAAGTTTCCTTTGCCCAGGGTGTCTATCCACATCTGGCCAGCCGTGCCGCCACGATAGCGTTTCCAGTAACCAAATTCGCGATAGCCGTGGCGTTGAATGACGGTTGATCCTTTTTTAGAGCCAAAAGAAATATGGGTTGCGGGCCCAATTTTTACTTCTTGAGGGCGCCCTCCTTCAGGGGAAATCTTAAAGGCATAGTTCACACGCAATGGATAGCCCTTGGGTGCTATAAAAAAGATGCCTTCGTCTGTCCAATCGACAACTTGCGCTGTGTCTCCCAGGAAGGTCAGTCTTTTTGCAGGGCCGCCCTTGCTTGGCATGACAAACACCTCCATATGGCCTTCCTCAGTGGCGCTAAAAGCAACCCACTGGCCATCAGGTGAGAATACCGGATGCGAGGCGCGCCCAAGCCCTGAGGTTAGCCTGCGGGCAACACCGCCCTTCAGCGGTACAGACCACAGGTCATCTTCGCTTGCAAAGACAACCGTGTCATTAAATACGGCGGGGTATCTGTAATAACCTTCTGTAGACATAGACTTTTATTCCTCGCTAAAATCCGTTTTATCGGTGGTTTGGGTTCTATTATACCTGATAGAGATGCCCGAAGATACAGGTCTACGCTTAAAAACGCATTTAATAGCATCGCCTTCTTCTGTGGTGTCATTTGTAAGATGCAAAATTAGATCTGTTAGGGCTCCCTCGTTGGCATTTAGTTTGGATCGCAACTCAATATATCTAGGGCTTAGGCCCGTTGTTTTGAGAAGCTGAATATTGCATGTGATATGGCTGTCGGGTGCTTTTTCAAGCTTTTCTATGGCTCGGCTGCCTTTTACGGGAATGTTCTGTTCCTCGATAAAGGTGCGTTTACACAAACAATGTTCCTTGTATTGAGAGTTGAAAAAGATTGTGCGTATTTTCACCTCCTTAGAAGGTGGCGTGTAATCATTGATAATTTCAATGGTTGTGGCCTGCGAAGGGAAGCAAATTATAACGAAACTATAAATATAAATCAGTGTTTTCATATTTTCTTTGATCCAGTATCATGCGCCTCAGTATGATGATAATAATATGTTCTTAATATTTTGTTGAAGGTTATGTAGACTATAATCTGGTGAGTGTGAACTAAAAAAAATAAGAAAGATGGGTCGCATGGGGATGTTTTATAAATGGGTAGTTGCTTTTGTGCTGGGGGTGTTTTGCGTCGAGGGGGCTTTTGCAAGTGAGGATCGAGATGCAATACCAACCTTCACAAGTGCTGGTGCGAAAAAATTATCAATTGAAGTTCAAGAAAAGAAGCGCAAACAAGAAGTGATGGCCGCTGATATTGCCAAACTTACCGAACAAGTGGACGCATTAGAAAAAATTACTCGAGAGTCTTCGAAAAATGCTAAGCTGCAAGCAGAAAAACTAGAGTCACTAGAAAAAGCGCTTAAAAAATCTCAGGAGCAAAATAACAAACTAGCGCAAATTATAAAGACACATAAACCTTTGCCAGATCTTCCAAAGAGCCTTAACTTCAATATTTCTGCGAAATTGTCAGGGTTATTCGGCCTAGGATATTTATTCTACTCGGGGGATGTTTTTGGCGCGCTAGGAGTCGGTTATTGGTCTTTGATTCTTCTTGACGGGTTGCGCCGAGGGCTTTCCGATACTTCAAAACACAGGCGGTTAGTTCGTCCCGAGGAGCAGTAGGGTATGTCTACTCAATTTCTTAAAATTGGTGCAACCTTGGCGACAATGTTTGCATCAGACGGAGATGTCAGGCCCATAACGTCACATCGCCTGGATGCCTTGCCAGATAAAGGCGCTTATGAGTGTAAGTTAAAGAAAGTTGAAGGGGTTGAACATGAAGCAGATAAGGGCTTTTTAGGTCTACAAACTGATCCCTTAAAGCTTTCGGTTGATTCATCTGTAATCAACGATCCCTTGCAAGATATCAAAAAACAGTTGTTTAAACTTGGTAAGCGAAAAGCAACTGAATTAGCCATTGAAAAAGCAAATGAGTTTGTAGAGAAAGCATTCCTGCCTGATGAGGTCGCGTATGTCGGTCCGAAAATTAAATGGATTTATCAGAAAGCTTCAGAAGGTATAGCGACATTCAGATCCACGTTTCGTATTCCTTTAAGTCATGGCAAGTTCTTGTCTATGTTGCAAGATCAGGAATTTCAAGCAGCTATGGTATTTGCAGATACAATGTTCTTACGTTACTACAATGAAGTTGTGCGCCTCCATAAGGCGTTAGAGTGGCTGACGGATGAGTCCCGAAAATATATTCCCAAAAATAAAAAGCTTGCTGCGGAAATTAAAACAATATTGCAGCGCGACAATACTGAAATTCAGGTATGGAAAGAAAGAACTGAGATATCAAGGCAGTTATTGCGCTTTAGCCACATGGCAAAAGAGATGCAGATTTTTTATGATGCTTTAGCAATGAGACAGAAAAGTGAAATTGACAGGCTCTATGCGGAGTCTTTTACGGTAACATGGCATAACCGTATGATTAAAATGCAAAATGCTGTCTTCAACTACTTAAAGCAAAAGCAGGGTTTTGGGTATGATGAGCAAGTAGCCATGTGGATGGTATCTACTGTAGGGTCATTATTTAATTATGGTTATAAATGGTTATATCCAGACTATACACCTCGCAAACAGGACTATCTAAAGGATCCAGTTGCTCGTTATCAAAAGTATATGAAGGAATACGAACAAGCCAGATCAGTGGTGATGGACAAAGAGAATGTGCCACTTATAGAAGTTCGGCGATTTGAAAAAGAGTTAGAGAAACTTGGTGAGGAAATAGAACAAAAGCAGCGCGAATTTGAGGATGGAAAACTGACACTAACAAGGGCACAAGGGAAGGCCGAGAGGCTGGAAAAGAAAATCCCGAAAGAAGGTGCAGAACAGATCAAAAAAGCTAAAAGAGCTGCAGATAAACAAAAAGCTGTTGTTAAGAAGTTGGAAAAACAGCAGGCGAAGTTGGACTCTGAGATCAAGGATGCAGAGGCAACATTACTGGAGAGAAAGAAAAATCCTGCTCTTGATATTGAAGCCGCATTAGACCAGATAATTTTGGCCGAGCAATTTGACTATCTAAAAGCTGGAATAAGATATTATATTGATTTGCAGGATAAGCGGTTCCAATGGTCTGCGCTGCAAAAAAAGGTTGAGGACTTCCATGTAATTTACCGACAGCTTGTAGATGTGCGTGAAAAGCTGTTTTTACATGGCTGGAAACGTCGTATGGACTATGTAGAAGACCCAAAAGACAGCATTGCTGAAGAAGTCAGTAAATGTTTTGTTTTCACCGATGGTCTGGCAAAAGTTATCGATGTCTTGATCAAGACATTGTTGGGAGAGGTTAAAACGCTTACCTGTCAAGAAAAAGGATGGATGGAACGCGTTACTGATACTGCCAAAAGAAAGGTAGTGAGGTTCGCCATATCTGGATCTTTTTATGACCAACTCCCGAAGATGGATGCGTTTATAGTAGAAGCCCAGAAACATCTAGCTGCAGCAAAAGAATTACTGCCGGGTGAAAAGTAGCGGGGCTTGATCACCCAACATTTTCCATTTTTACATAACTGGTCGGATGGGCCATTTGCACGCCATGCTTTTCGAAGGTTGTCAAAAATTGTAAGACGACTTCTTGACGCATTTGCAGGGTGTCATACAAGCTGGGCTCGACAGAAAAGAACTGGCAAAACAGTTTTATGGTGCCTTCTTCAAATTCCTCGAGAGCAATAATATTGCTGCGGCCTTCGGGGTCATCTTGGATAGAGTCTGTGGTATCAAGAATTTTTCGCAAGTCTTCCATCAAAGCCATAAGGGTCTTTGTGGGAATATTGTTAGGCAACGCAATGCGCCAGCGAATACGGCGATTAGGTCGACGCGAATAGTTGGTGATAGAGCTGTTCATTAACTGTGAATTCGGCACAAATAACTGCGCACGATCAGGGCTGCGGATGGTCGTTGTGCGCGTTCCGATGTATTCAACGGTCCCTTCGACATCCTTAGTAAGAATATAGTCTCCACGTGAAAACGTTCGATCCAAAAGGATGGTCAAAGATCCAAAAAGGTTTTTCAGAGTATCTTGAGCGGCGAGTGCAACAGCAATGCCTGCTATTCCAAGACCACCCAGGAAAGCAATAACGTTGATGTTCCATATTTGAAGAACTGATATGATCGCCACAAAAATAACGAGGGATTTCAGGATCTTTTGGACGATGAACTGAATGTCCCGTGACGAGCGCCTATCAAAGACTTCATCCAGCCTTCTGAAAAATATACCAAAAGGATCTATACTGCGGAATAAGACAGTAAATAGGCTGAAGGTAATTATTGTCTTTAGCATACGCTCGACAAAGAATTCTACTTCCGTAGGCAGCAAAATAATCTTAATAGACAGGTAAATGCCAAGCGCAAAAATAATATAGAATATTGGTCCTTTGCTGCGTTCAACAATTTCATGGGCAAGATCTAAATTGCTGAATTTTAAGGCGCGCTTTAGATAGCGGGTCAGCAGATATGCAAGCGGTTTAGTTAATATAAGGGTGGCAAGGAAAACCACAACACCTGCGGTGGCCGAGGATAAATCTTCTCGTAAGATATCAAGATCAAGTGATGCGATGAAGTCCAGCATAGAGGTCCAATACTTGTTGTTTTACAGCTATTCTACCATTAATTGGGATGGTGAATAAACATTGATTCATAAGTGTCCTGAATAATTTAATAATGGATGAAGGGCTTGTTGTTTCAGGGCTTTCTCAGCCCACTACCCCAGACTCCGACGCTCCGTGAACA
>JBMYXZ010000025.1:0-15445 GCA_049608925.1 Alphaproteobacteria bacterium
TTTCATTGTCATTCAAGGTCAATGCTTGTTCCTCTGCCTGCTTACTGATATCGGACAGCCCGGTGGCACCAAAATTCAAGGCAATACCTTTCAATGCGTGTGCATGTTCTTTCCAATTGGTGGGGTCGCCGTTTATACAGCTTTCAAGGGATGCGATGCATTCATCTGCGCATTCATAAAATGACTGCATCAGTTCTTTCGTAAGGTCGGGGTCTCCTCCGGTCATTTCCTCTAGTTGGTTCATATCAAATTCTGCAGTCATACTTTGTTCTTTCTCTTTATGAGGCACGCTTTTGTTGGAATAATTTGAGGTACTTCCCGACTTTGCTGCGGTTAAAAGGTTTGGATATATACCCATCAACACCCTTGCTGACAGCAGTTTGCACACACTTCGTAGTATTATTAGAAGTAGACATAATAATAAACGATCCAGGATCAATCTCTTTGATTTTATCAAGAAATTGGATGCCGTCAATGCCTGGAAGCATCCAGTCTAAGAAGCAGATGTCCGGAGTATACTGCAAATACATTTTAATACCTTCTGTTGCATCGCATGCTTTTTTAATTGAGTAATCTCCCTCAATAATATTTTCTAAAACCTTTTGAGAAAAAATTTGATCTTCTATAATTAAAATAATTTTCGTGCGACGATCTTTTCGCCTAATTATCTGTTGCTGAAAGGCTTTTTTATTGAAGTTTTGTGTGAGAGCATCTTTGAATTCCTGTGCGTAATCACGCGTACTGGCTTGTTCCATCTTTTTAATATATGCATAGAAGTCATCTACTTCTTGATTTAGATCAAAGATTTCAGATTTTGCTTTCTGGTTACCATGTTCGCTGGTATCAATTCCTGAAAGAAAATACATAAAACTTTTTTGAATTTTCTCTAGTGCACTTTTTTCAAGAAGAGGAATAAAAATTACGATATTTTTATTGCCTAGAAATAATGCATGCCCAATAAACTGGCGAAACTCATTATTTATAAAGTTCATGATTATTTTTTTCCGAGTACTGAGGAAAGTTTCGCTTATACAGGAAAGATTAAATATCAAAGCGTTATTTTTACCAGTACTTTTTTCATGGCTTAAAAGATCGCGTAGGCCGCTTATACCAATGTCTTCATGGATTTTTAGCATAGGACTAGATTCTTGTTTTTATACATAAATTTTATCATAAAAAAAGAAAATAAACATTTTATTAACCTCTTTGGATAAAAATGCGTCAGGTAAAGAAATCTAGGAAAAAGAAATGCTTAGGATTTTACTGTCTCTGTCGGCAATTGTTTCACTTTTGTGCAGTTTTGATATTCAAGCAGGAACAAGAGTGATTAAATTTGGCCAGACAGCTGCAATTGGAGGTCCAGCAGCGGAACTGGGCTTGGGAATGCAAGCTGGCATAAAGGCAGCATTTAATGAAGTCAATGCAGCTGGGGGCATTAATGGATGGACGCTAGAGCTTGTAACGCTTGACGATGGTTATGAACCAAAAAAAGCGATTGCAAACACCAAAACCCTAATTGCGGATGACACAATCTTTGCTTTGATAGGAGGCGTTGGAACACCCACTGCTAATGCAATTGAACCCATTACAACTGCTGCAAAGGTGCCGTTTATTGCGCCGTTTACTGGGGCACAGTTTTTAAGGTCTCCATACAAAAGATATGTGGTCAATATTCGCGGATCATACTGGCAGGAGACTGAAAGATGGGTTGAATATGCAGTTGATACGTTGGGGTATAAAGATATTGCGATTTTATATCAAGACGATAGCTATGGACGAGCTGGTCTTTCAGGTGTTGAGAGGTCTCTTAAAAAACGCGGTTTAGACTTAGCAGAAGAAGGTACCTATATGCGTAATACGACTGCTGTCAAAATGGCTTTTTCTAAAATATCACGCGTAAACCCTGAGGCAATATTTATGGTTGGTGCGTATAAGCCCTGCGGTGAATTTATCAAGTTAGTGAAATCATCCAAGCTGAATTCCACCCTCATTAGTTTATCATTCGTGGGCACGCGAGCTTTAACAGATAAGTTAGGCAAAGATGGAGAAGGTGTGATCATATCTCAGGTGGTTCCGTTTCCTTATGATAGCGGGTCTAAACTGGTCAAAAAATACACTGCAGCCATGAACTTAGCAAACGAACAGTCAAGGATAGGATTTGTATCTTTGGAAGGATATCTATCCGGTAGATTTGTGGCTGAAGTACTAAAGAAGATACCTACAACTAACTTAAGCCGAGAAGCTTTTATAGACGAGGTTATAAAAACAGGTGTTTATGATCTGGATGGCTTTAAGTTGAACTTTGGAAATCAAGATAACCAGGGTTCGAACGAGGTGTTCCTGACACAAATAAATTCGGCTGGCAATATTGAGCCGATGCAAGCTCAAGGATAGCTATGAAAAACAGTATTCCTCTATTTATCAGCATAAGATCAAAGATTTATGCTGTTGTCGGATCGGTCGCCCTTTTTTCACTGGTGTTAGCATTAGTGTCGTGGGGATCTTTTCAGGTCTTGATCAATACATTGTACATCCTAAACCGTGAAAGCAAGCCAGCTGCGATAACAGCGTCTGAGTTGATAACGCATGCAACAGAAGTGAATTTAAATGTTCCAAAGACGCTGAACTCGAAGAATATGGACGAGCTGGGTAAAAACTATGCAACGCTGATAAAAAGCATCGAACGCATGCGTATGTCTATGACGCACTTAAAGTCTGTATACACTGGTGATTTGCAATTTGAAAGAATTAATAACAGCCTAGCTGCAATAGAAAGTGCAACCAACGAAATAAATGCCGAGGTACAAGAAAGTCTAAAAATCGCCGATAGACTAACAAAGCTAGAGCAAGGTCTGGAAATCATACATGAGGATTTTATCAGAATTATTGCTCCAATTTCTGATGAATCTTTGTACGAATTGACATCGCAAACAAATGACAGAACATCTTCACAAGAATTTATTCATCAGTCTTCCTATCTAGCTGGTGTATTGGAGTTGAAGTCAGAAGGGAATTTAATATTTGGAATATTGCATTCCGTCAGGACTTTGGACGAAGTGGCCAACTTAGTGCCATTGCAGGAAAGATTCAATGCGTCAAAAATCAGATTCAGACGTCATATTGACACCTTTTCCAGCATTCCAAAATTGGACAAAGATCAGGTGTCAAGTCTGATTGCCCAAGCAAAGAAGATAGTTGCCTTCGGTGATGGGGAATATAATATATTTCGCACAAAACAACTTGAATTCCAGCACACTGAGAAACTTAATAAAATCAAACATACAATCCGGGAGCTTACCACTAGGATTAGCAGCGATATCAGATATCTTAGCAGCCAGATTCGAGAAAACTCACACAAAATCGAACAAGAAGCTGAAGAGCAGGTTTTATTAAGCAGAAGTATTATCCTATTTATTGCCTTCGTATCCATATTTATATCCTTTTTCGTCAGTTGGCGTATCGTTGGACGCAACATCACCGGGCGAATTGACGAGCTGAAAAAAAGTATGCAGGACGTGGCGCAAGGTAATCTTGAAGCCAATATCCCTCATAGAGGGGCAGATGAAGTTGGCGATATTGGCCGTGCCCTTAGTAGTTTTCGAGATAAGATGGTTGATCTTAAAAGGGTGCAAAGCCAGGAAAACGAATTAACCAACTTATTATATCTGGGAAGTTCTGCAGCTAACAATGCCAACGACATCAATGATGCAATAGGGGCGTGCTTAAGGCTGATTTGTAGTTATTCCAAATGGCGAACTGGTCATGTATACCTGTTAAATCAAAATAAAGCTGTTCTTGAGCCCAGCAATGTTTGGTCAGGTGAGATGTACCAAATTCTGCGTAAAGGAACGGCAGGTACGAATCTTCGGCTGGGAGAGGGTGTTCCAGGACGCGTGCTGAGTACCAATAGAGCAGAATTTATCGAGGATTTTAAGCGTGAGGAAAACCTGCCCAGAACAGATATGTTTCTAAAGACCGATCTAAAGTGCATGTACGCCTTTCCTATCAGAGCAGGGCAAAAATTCATTGGCGTTATGGAGTTTTTCTGCAATCGTCCTCTAACCTTAGATAAGGGGTTGAACGAAACGATTGAAAACATTTTGTCTCAGCTTGGGACTTGTATAGAACGTCTGCGCACTGACGATGCGCTTAGGCAAGAAAAAGAAAAAGCTGAGGCGGCAACAACTGCTAAAGGGGATTTCCTGGCCAATATGAGTCATGAAATTCGCACTCCCCTGAACTCGATCCTGGGTATGGCAGAGCTGATTTTGGAATCAGATCTGAAAGCCGAGCAACGATATTGGGCGCGTGCGATTAAAACGTCAGGCGACTCGCTTTTGGATATTATCAATGACATTTTGGATTTTTCCAAAATTGAGGCTAATCAGTTGATTCTGGAGCCCTTGCCCTTTGATCTGTATCAGACCATTGAAGAGATTTTTGATCTAGTGCGCATTCGTGCAAAAGACCAAGGAATAGGGTTGCATTGTCTTATTGAGTCAAGTGTTCCTGAGTTTCTTAATGGAGATGCCGGTCGCATAAGACAGATCCTTATAAACCTTATAGGAAATTCAATCAAATTTACAAAGTCTGGGCATGTGGCCTTAAAGGTGTTTCCTATTGAGTCAAATGAAAAACAGGTTAAGCTGAGATTCGAGGTGAAAGATACCGGCATTGGAATCGCTGCAGATAAGTTAGAATACATATTCTCGAAGTTTTCACAGGCGGAAGAATCAACAACGCGCAAATTTGGTGGAACAGGGCTTGGGCTGTCTATTTGTAAAAAGCTTGTAGAAATGATGCAAGGCATCATCGGAGTTGACTCTGAGCTGGGGGAAGGTAGCACATTTTATTTCGAACTTCCACTTAAGACATGTGACGAGCAAAAGCGTCCTGCAATGTTGCAAAAATATACCGATATAACGCTTGAAGGTAAGAAAGCATTGGTGCTTGAAGAAGAAGGACTGGGGTGTGAAATTATCACCAAATACCTAGAGCATAAGTCCATTTCTGTCAGTCACGTAAGTAGCAAGGAAGATTTCTTGCGACAATTCAACGGAGACGATGGTGGAACCCATTATGATTACGTCATTATTAACTCAAAGTTGATTGATAACAATCCTATCGGTTTTGGGCATGCCTTCCAGGATGTTCGCGGTGATTTTAATGGCCTAGTCATCCATTTGGTAGAAGAACTATATCTTATTGATGAAAGTGAGATTGCTGGACACTTGGATGCTCAGCTGGTCAAACCAGTGCTTCCGCACTTACTTGAAAGATGCATAGCAATATTAGCCAAAAATCGGGCCGATAATACCCAGCTTAAGCAAGTGCTAAACCCAGCATTAATAGACAATATCATCAGTGGAAACGAAAACGACAACGTCAAAGAAGTCGATAGATTCAAGGGGGTAAGCATATTAGTTGTCGAGGATATGAAGGCTAATATGATCCTGATTACCACTATTTTGAAGAAATTAGGCGCAACTGTATCGACTGCGATGAATGGCAAAGAAGCCGTAGAAATGTTCAAAGACTTTGATTTTGATATCATCTTCATGGATTGTCAGATGCCTGAAATGGACGGCTTTGAAGCAACAAAACGCATCCGTAAAATCCGATCTAAAGTTCAGTGCCCCATTGTTGCCCTTACTGCTAATGCTATGAAGGGTGATAAGGAAAGATGTTTGGCCAGCGGTATGGACGACTATCTTAATAAGCCGCTGAAAAAAGATCAGATAATTGATACTATCGCAAAATGGACAAAGTCAGATAAGTATAAATCTGCCTAACTGGATAATTGTATACAGTATCGGTTAGGCAAAAATTTCCCACTCGTTAACACAGATAGGCAAAAATTTCCCCCCAGAAGCATCCATAATGATTGCTCAAAAAAATAAGCTATTGAATTGCAGGGATATATTTAACTTGGCATCATCTTTGCAACGTTAATGAAGCAGGGTCCGATATCGGGCTTTGTGGGTTGCGTCAGGTAGACGCATAAATATTTAACGCAGGAAGCGAAGGAGAATAAAATGGCTGGTGGAATCACTGGACTAACTAACACGGCGGCCAATAGCATTGGTAACGTCTATTCAGAAAAAACAGCGGGTGCATCTGATGCAGCTCAGATGATAGCGTCAGGTACGCGTAACATACGTGCATCTATTGACTCTTCATCAATGGCTTTGTCTATGAAGCTTGATACAAACATCCGCGTACTAGAGCAGGCTGGTCGAAATGCAGCGCAAGCAGCATCAGTGCTGCAGGTGGCTGTTGGTGCACAGCAAAACATTGCTGACCTGTTGTCTAGCATGAAAACTTTGACAACTAAAGCAAACGATGACTCTCAGGATGACAATGCACGTGCTTTGATCGATGCTGACTATCAGAAATTGTCTGCTATGGTTGACTTGATTGCTGATCAAGCTCGCTGGAACAACCAATCACTTCTTAGTGCTGGTTCTGGTACAACGGCTTTGGCAGGTGCTGTAACACTTGCATCAAGCAACGTTGATACAACAAACATCGGTAACTCATTCTCAACAACAGCTCCGATCAACGTTACAAAAAGCCATGGTATGATTTCAGGTGAGTTTACAAACGTGACTGTTAATCAGCCATCTACAAACTTGTATGAAATATCTGTTGAGATGAAAAACCAGACACCTGGTGGTACAACAACGCAAACTTTCATGGGTACAGCAACAGCTCCGACTGCAAACGGCGAGCTTGTCCTACGCAGCACAACTGACGAAGACAACGTTCTTGTATTCACATTGGGGGCTGACGTTTCAACAATTACTAACGCAGCGACTTACCAATCAGAAATGCGCACTCTATTGCGTGTTGGTAGCGGTACAGTTGGTGCAACATTGACTTCATATTCGACAGCAGTTAACAACGGTGTTACTGGCATTACAGCTTCTACAAGTACGCAAGCTGGTACATATGCTGTCCGCTATGACTCTGCTTCAAATGTGATGCGTTTGACAAAGGGTGACCAGTTCTGGGATCTCACTGCAACAACAGCTGGGGCGCAGACATTTACTTTTGCGAATGGTGTATCCGTTACTACTGACGGCACATTTGCTCTAGGAACTTCTGTAACCCAAATGGTATTCGATGTTGGTACAGGTGGTCAACGTTCTATGAACTTCCAGGTTGCTGAGAAGTCTAGTGATACAATCACTGTGAACATTGCCAGCTCTAGAATTGCTGATCTGGGCCTAACTGGTACAAACGTTCTGAAAACAGCTGATGCTGGAATTGCAGCTGACCAATTGGATATTGCTCTACAATCTATGAGCACATCTATTGCTCAGATGGGTGCACAACAAAAGCAAATGGAAGCTGCGTCAAGGAACTTGGAGACAACCATCCAGAACAACCAAGATGCTAAGGCTGTCTACAATGATGCCAATGTTCCTGAAGCAATGGCAAAACTTACTAAAGACACTGTTTTTGCTAATCTGTCTAACGCAATGCTTTCACAAGCGTTTGAATTGCAACGTGGTTTGGTTCAGATTGTAAGTTAAGCTATAATGGTAATCTGTTGCAGAGGGGAAGTTCTCCTCTGCAACGGTTCCATGGAATGGGATAGAAGAAAATGGCAAGTGAAATTTCGAGCACAACACAGCATTATGCAAATAATGTTGTACAAGCTAAGCAACAGCTCCAGATGAAATCTGCACCTGTTGCCGCAGCGTCTGAGGCTACTAGGGAAGCAAAGACAACTGCTGCAGGGGTTAACCCAATGGCTCCGGCTAAACCTGTTGACGACGCTCATGTTCAAGAAAAAAAACAGGTTGGTACTGCGGAAAAAGCGGCACCAGGCATGAAGGTAAAAGATCTGCGAGTTGTTGTACATGGTTTTGTGCAAGTCAAGACAAGTGATCCAGCAACAGGTAAGGAAATGAAATATCCTAGTGATGAAGTGTGCAATATGTACGAAGAAGCGGCTGAAGCTGAAAGCAATGTCGCTGAAGAAGTATAGGGCTTGATATATGGTTGACTCTACCGGTCTATATGGCGCAGCCACAGTAAAAACCAATGAAAAAACTGGCGGCATTACTGTTCGATCGGATACGTTTGATCAAGCGATTGAAGGTATGCATAAAGCCCGCATGCTGAAGGTTGAAAAACAAGAAGAAAAACTAGAGGCCTATCAAGAGAAATTAGGCGAGCTTGCTGAACTTGAGTCAAAGATAAAAGCTTTGGCTGATCACACACGTCAGATGTATTATTCGAATAAATACGGAGACGCAGGTGAATTAGGCAAACGTATAGCTGTTGCCTCAACAGATACAACAAAACTGCCAGAAGAGCTGGTAGACATTAATGTTGACCCTAAATGCAACCTGAAAGAAATCTCTCTTAAGGTGAAGCAAAAGGCGTCATACGATATTAGCACGGCGACTTCTGGGGTGGCAGATCATACTGCAGCTTTGGGGTGGACAGGTGACTTTACGATAAATGGTACCAGTATTCCGGTAACGGCAGATATGTCACTGCAGGATATTGTGCATGCTGGTAATAACAGTAGTGTCTCAGATCTTACGTTTGCAAAGTTATCGGTTGTTAAAAGCTCTGATAATGATTACCGCCTTAGTGTGCAAAGCACGAAGCTGGCAAGCCCTTTGGTAATTACAGATACCTTGGACACCAACGGGGATCCATCCACAGCGGTGCCTGCGGATTCTGGTAAGACGGTTTCAGAATTATCCGCCAAGTTTGATTTCAATGGCTTGACAGATATAATTTCATCTTCAAACACTATTTCTGATGTGGCTGATGGATTGACCATTGTGTTAAAGGCTGCAGATCCTGCTACTACAATTGGTATCACCATTGAAAATGATAAAGCATCTGCAATGCAATCCGTCTTAGACTTTGCTGAAAAGTATAATGAATTCAATGATGTTTTGCAGCGCAATCGTGCCTTTGACATTGAAACCCAACAACCTGGGGAAGATGCTATACTTTATGGTAAAGGCATTCTGAATACACTAGATACAAAGTTTCGCGGCTTGCTGCAGGGAAACGCTATTGGTGCTGGCGCTAATGATCTTCAAAACCTGACTCAATTCGGAATTACATTAGACCGACATGGGAAAATGTCCGTAGACGACACCAAGCTGTCTGATAATATCCTGAATAATTTTGATAAATTTCTCAAGCTATTTGAGTTCAATTTTGAATCTAGTAGTCGTGACTTTGTCGTGTCAGATCATCCTGCAACAATGAACAAGAAAATTGTTGAAGATAGCAATGGTAATCCCGTTACAACCAACATCAAAGTTTTAAAGGATGGTGCAGGTGAAATAACCGTTGAACTTAGTGTCGTTGGTGGGGACTTCAATGGTAAGACTTACACAATTCCATCTGACAAAATTAAAACCTATGGTGGGTCGGTAATTGAATTCAATGGCACAGATGCAATTGATGGGGGTGCTGAACTCCCATACAAAGATGTTGTTTTCCGATATGTAGGTATCGACACGCTTGCCAATGGCGCCAGTGTCGACGCTGATATGACGTTTTCTCAAGGCTTTAGTGATCGTGTGACCAAAACGGTCGAAAATCTGACAAATATTGAAAATGGGCTCTTTAAGGCAGAAAAAGATACCATGACAACGGAAGAAGAAAAGCTGAAAGAGGAAATCGAGACTTTGACCAGATCCAATGAACGTAAGCGTGAGAGAGATGAACGTCAATTCTCTAAGCTTGAAGCATTCATGGCGCAGATGGAACCTCTTAAGGCAATGACTGATGCTTTCATGCAATCTGTGAAAAACTCTAAAAAATAAATTTGACAATATAATTTTATTCTTTATAAGTTCTCCTGTTCATTAATTTTACAGGGAGTACTTATGTATTTTACCAAACTATCTTTTAATTATTTAGCAGTCATTGGAGTTGTCGTTTTTTCTTTAGGGGCAAACGCGTCCAATGATGATGCAAACTCAAATCACGTCGCTCCTGTGAAAGTGAAAAAACATGGTATGTACTTTGAAGCAGTTGGGCCAAAAGGTGAGGTACGCAGGTTTGTGCCGACTAATCATGTGGCTAAGCTGTACGATGTATTCGAATATAGTGAAGTACAGGAAATTGAAGATGATGCCAAAAAGAAGATTTGCCTAGAATCATCTTTCTCGTTTGAAGAAAATCAGAGGCAAATAGACGAGGTTCTTTCTGAAGATTTTTTAATGGCTAATAATGCATTTTTGGGAGATGACGAACCATTCTGGCAGATTAATGATGATGAAATAAACCAAAAATTTGATAGAGTCTTCAACACTCTTTCTGAATGGTATCCGCATTTAAAAGAATACAAGCGTCTTAAACCTGCTTTTGCATATGCAATTTTTTGTAAGTCGGAGCTTAATTCCGTTGCGAGTAGCCAAACTGATCCTGGTATGGATATTCACCTCTATGTAAATATTGGATATGAGAATAAAAGTAATCCAGTTAAGTCTTTAGAAGATATGAAAGATTTACTTTTTGCTGCAAACCTACATGAAAAAACTCTTGAGGATGTTATAAGTGACCTTAATCCTCTTCAGGAAGAGTGCTCTACAGATTATATTTATGACTTGGATGAGTTAGAGAGTTTAGAGCTAAAATTTCCTGGGGAGATATTTGGACATGACTGGGTGGTCAGAAGGAATGTAAATTGGCTACCTAAAATCATTTCTCCAGATATGGACGGATACCTTATCGTTGTTGGTATGGGACACTTTGTTGGTAAGGGTGGTCTGATCAATATGATGCGCAAACTTGGCTGGACGTGGTATCAATTATTGCCAAGAAGAGAATTGATTACATATGAGCCTAAACTTGGGTGACGAAGTCTTATTATATAACTGTCCGGGATAATTTTGAATGATGTGGTGTAATTTCATATCCACAAATTCTTTAGCAAGATTTTGCCCTACATAAACACGAAATTCAGCTGGGAAAATCTGGGCCAAATAGAACATTCAAATATCATACCCCCACACTCCGACGCTCCGGGCTTTATGCCCGGAGTCCACCAACCCTCGAGATTCGGAAAATCAAGAATACGCCATAGTTTTCTGCAGCTGAGTATGCCTGAGAGTGGACTCCGTGAACAAGTCACGGAGCGTCGGAGTGTGGGAAATTGAAGGGGCCTATCTTCGTGCTATTACCTGCTGAACAACTATGCTATAATAACAGTATGATAAGCGTGTATTTATACATATCTGATGGAGGGGCTGCTTGACAGACAAGTCTGTAGCCCACTTACAGTTTGATGACAATCGTTTGTTGTCCCTTCTTTTTGGCGAGCATGATCAGCACCTAGAACGCATCGAAAAAGCATTGGATGTTACCATTGCCGCCCGCGGTAATACCCTGGAAATTCATGGGGATGCTGCTAACGTTGCTGCTGCTCAAAAAGCTTTGGTCAAACTGTATGAACGCCTGCAAGGCGGTATGGTTATTAGCACATCAGAAGTCGACACCGCTGTGCGCCTCGCTTTGGCGCCATCGCATTTACCACCTCGTAAACCTACCAAAGATGGTGGCCTGCAGATTGCCACCAACAAACGCATTGTCACACCACGATCTGCTGGGCAGGCGCGGTATATTGAATCATTGCAAAGACATAAGCTGGTGTTTGGGGTGGGGCCTGCAGGCACTGGTAAGACCTATTTGGCTGTTGCTGTTGGGGTGTCGTTGTTGCTTCAGGGGACAGTGGACCGTATTATCCTGTCTCGACCAGCTGTTGAAGCGGGCGAGCAACTGGGCTTCCTCCCTGGCGGGATTCAAGAGAAAGTCGATCCATATTTAAGGCCGCTTTATGATGCTTTGCATGATATGTTGCCTGCCGAACAAGTGCGCAGGCGTATGGAAAATGGCGAGATCGAAGTGGCGCCTTTGGCTTTCATGCGCGGCCGAACGCTGGCCTATTCCTATGTCATTTTGGACGAAGCACAAAACACCACGCCACTGCAGATGAAAATGTTCCTGACCCGATTGGGCGAGGGGTCCTACATGGTCATTAATGGAGATCAGACACAAATTGACTTGCCAAAGGGAGCGAACTCTGGCTTAAAACATGCAATGCACATCTTGCAAGGCATAGAAGACGTGGACACAGTAAAGCTTGACGCACGCGATGTTGTGCGTCATCCATTGGTAGCAAACATAGTGAGAGCATATGAAGATTATGATGCGACGCAAACGTAAACGTCCCAGACCGATCGAAGTCGATATTTCTGTAGAGTCTTCCTTATGGGATGATGTGGATCTCTCAATTATCGAGACGACCCTGCAATCCAGCTGGAATGATCTCGTGAACTCTGACCTGCCGGAAGCTTGTGATGTCAGTGTTGTTCTGACCGATAATCAGCACATCAGACAGCTGAACCAGCAATACCGTCAGAAAGATAAGCCCACCAATGTTCTGTCCTTCCCAACGGGAGAGCCAATTCCCGGTATTGATGAATGGTCTCTCGGGGACATCATTTTAGCATATGAGACAATCAATCAAGAAGCTGAGCAGCAGCAAAAAGGCTTTCAGCATCATCTGCAGCATCTATTAGTTCATGGCTTGCTGCATCTTTTGGGATATGATCACATAGAAGATAGTGACGCCCACGAGATGGAGCAGCAAGAGATTTCAACTTTGGCAAAGCTGGGTATTGAAAACCCTTATGAGGTCAACTGACATGTCTTTAAAAGATACGTTCAAATCATTTTTCGCGCCGGTTCGAGAAGACGAAGAGGATGCTTCAACGTTTCGTGAGGCTATTCAAAAAGTCTTAGACAATCATTCTCCCGAGGAAGACACGGTTGAGGGTGTTGAAAAACGCTTGGTGGAAAAGCTGTTGGAAGTGCAAGAAATGACTGCGGGTGATGTGTGTATCCCACGAGCCGATATTGTGGCCGCGTCTACCGACACCAGTTTCGAAGACCTGCTAGATGCTTTTGCAAAGTCAGGTTTTGCGCGCTTGCCCGTCTACAAAGACAGTCTCGATGATATTTTGGGATATATTCATATACGCGATTTGCTTATGCATGCTTCAAACTTAGAAGGATTGAATCTGAAGAAACAAGTCAGAGATATTCTGTTTATCCCGCCTTCAATGTTGCTTGTCGATGTACTGAACCGTATGCGTTGTAATCGCATTCCGATGGCGATTGTTGTGGATGAATATGGCGGTGTGGATGGTCTGCTGACGGCCTGGAACATCGTTCGTGAAATCCTGGGCGAGACAGATGATTTGTTCAGAACTGATGCTAAACGCAAGATACTCGAGCGCCCTGATGGGTCTATCCTAGTCAGTGCCCGAATGGATATTGAAGAATTCGAAGAATCCTTTGGGGCATTTATGACCGAGGAAGAGCGTGAGGAAGAAGACATTGAGACAATTGGCGGGCTTGCTGTCTATTTGGCAGGACGCGTTCCAGCCCGCAAAGAGTTTATCCAACATTCTTCCGGCGTGACCTTTGAGATCATGGAAGCCGACCCTAGGCGTGTAATCAGGCTGCGCGTTTTTCGGGATGAACAGTCACAAGAGGGTTAAGCCAGCCAAGCTTTTGGTGATAGGGTGGCTTCTTTCTCTAGCATTAAGTCGGTAAGCCCCCAGACCAATGCATCCAGTCTATCTGGAGACTTTGACGTAACCCCTGGAATGTAGCTGATTAACTGCTTTTCCAACTCAGCAAGCCCGGTGGCTATATGCTTTACGCGCCCTTGTTCATAAAGCGCAGCAATGGGTTCAGCGCGTGTTACCTTGCCACGTGTGGCGCGTACAGCTTTAAAGCTGACATTTTCGTCAATTGACCTGATGACGCGCTCAACAAGGTCTCCGCCTTTGTTGATTTCAGCAACCACACGATCGGCGCTATATCTTTTGTAGGCAGTGACAGCTTTGCGTGCCCATTCATGTGGAGGATACCTGCCGCTAAGATCCTCTAGGACATAGCCAATGCCATCGCTTCCAAGGCCTACAACCATTACGCCTGTTTCATCACTTTTTGCAGTATGGGTGGTGGCTGGATCGATTGCGATGACTACACGTGCTAGATCGTTTGGTTCTTGCGGGGCTTTAGATCTGTCAAGCAGGTCTTTGCTCCATAAGGCGCCATCGGTATCTTCAATGATATCTCCAAAGAGCTCTTGCGCCCCATATCTGGTGCCTTTAAAGCGTTCTTGCATATGATCAAGGAAATGTTGCGATAGGTTGGCTGCATTATCAAAGGTGCTACCGCGGGTGATGTGAACTGTCTTGTCGGTCATCAGTTGCTTTACCAACGGGTGTGGGCGCGGAGTGGTAGTGACAATCGCTTGCGGGTTGTTTCCCAAGCGCAAGGCAAATCCTAGTTGATCCCATGATGCTTGGGGGTTTTTAAACTTTGCAAGCTCATCAATCCATGCGCCATCAAACTGTGGGCCTCGTAATTGATCTGGGCAATCAGCGCTGAAAGTCTGGGCAATGGCGCCGCATGGCCAGGTTAAGGTTCGTGTCGAGGGAGAATAGGACGGGCGATTGTTTGGTGGGCAGATATTCAGCAGACCACTGTCGCCCTCAATCATGACATGACGCGCATCCGCATCAGTTTGTGCCAGCAGACAAATGCGTCTACATTTGCCGGATTCTACCCAGTGGCGAATGGCTTCTGCGCCGGCACGGGTTTTACCAAAGCCTCGGCCAGCCAATATCATCCAGGTGCGCCAATCCCCTCTGGGTAGCAATTGATTTGGGCGCGCTTGTTTTGCCCAATCATACTTTTCTAGTTCGAGCTCACGGCTTTTGATTTCTTGCTTCAACAGTGGAATGATTTCTGAAATTACTTTAGAGTCGTCCATAAGATAATGCCCTGTCCTGTTTTGACCGGAAGTCTAGCAGGGCAGGGCATGTAGCAAAAATTACTGCAATAAGTCTGGGCTTATTCAGATCTTAGATAGCTATCAACAATCTTCTGTGTAGTGCCATCCGTTTGCATTTCTTTAAGGTGGTGGTCAATTTCACTGACCAGTTTTTGTGCTTCAGTCTCGTTCCCACCATACTTCTTGCTGACAGTAATGTAATAACGCTTGCCATCCTTTGTATAGGGACGCTTATCGAGAATTTGCACTTTATCAGATGCATTGTTTGCATTTACTGCCCACTTAGCAACGATTGACTCAATCACGATAGAGTTTACGCGGTCTTTCAGCAATAGCTGCAGGTTCTGCTCGTCGTCCTTTGCACCTTCATAAATTCTGGCCTTTGTATCCCTACGTAGTTTTTCTGCAATTGAAAAACCTAGGGGGATTCCGATAGGATCTGGTATGACGCTAAGATCCATATTTTGCTCCCAGCTCTGGCGGATCTTGTCGTCAGGCTTTGTCACAAACACGTACTTGAGTTCATGTAGAGGCATTTGGGGGTACAATAAGTATTTCTTGCGATCAGGTTTTTTCGATGCGGAA
>JBMYXZ010000026.1:0-15394 GCA_049608925.1 Alphaproteobacteria bacterium
GCCTTAGTTTTCTGCAGCTGATTATGCCTGAGAGTGGACTCCGGGCATAAAGCCCGGAGCGTCGGAGTGTGGGGTAGAGGGCTGAGAAAGTCCAGAAACAGCAAGGCTTTCCTTCTGTCATAAAATTATCCCGGACAGTTATGGGCTTGACCGCGGAATCCATTTTTTGCAATTTTTCAATGCCTTCAGTGCATATAGATTTTATGGTCTTCGCATATTGGTGGGGGCTCAAGGTCGAAAAAGAGCCCCAGGCTAAATCATTTAAATAAAACAATTAAATGGATTCCGCGGTCAAGCCGCGGAAAGTCGGAGTGTGGGGGGATGAGGAGAGATAGCCTTGAAACAGTAAGGCCTACCTTCCATTAAAAATTTATCCCCGACACATATGGACACTTGTGGGGTGTTACCAGCCTACCACCTATTCATTTTAGTCATATTTCTTATAAAGCAATCAGGCTGGTCGGTCTAGAAATTCAGGCGTACATTCTGGTCATCAAGCAAGTTAATCAGTTTTATTCATATGTTTGTTTTTTTTGAGTAACTTCTTGTATCCGCCACCAATTGTTTTTTCTATTATGGCGGACGCGAACAGCCGGGAAACCCCACATCCCCCGGCTGTTTGTGACATTTTTTAAGCAGCTTTCATCGCGCTGGCCATAGTCGAGCCAATTTCCGCAGGGGATGTTGCGATGTGAACTCCTGCAGACTTCAAAGCATCAATCTTGCTATCTGCTGTGCCTTCGCCACCTGAGATAATAGCACCAGCATGACCCATGCGGCGCCCTGGAGGCGCTGTGATACCAGCAATAAAGCTGGTTATAGGTTTTTTAGTGCCAGACTGTCTGATAAAGTCTGCGGCTTCTTCCTCGGCAGTTCCACCAATTTCACCAATCATGATGATGCCTTCAGTGTTTGGATCCGAGATAAACATATCCAGGCAATCGACAAAGTTTGTACCATTGACAGGGTCACCACCGATACCGATACAAGTTGACTGACCAAGACCACAAATAGTTGTCTGATCAACAGCTTCGTACGTAAGCGTACCAGAGCGTGAAACAATGCCAATACGGCCAGGCTTGTGAATATGGCCTGGCATAATGCCGATCTTACACTCGCCTGGAGTGATAATGCCTGGGCAGTTTGGTCCAATTAGACGGCTTGTTGTGGTTTGATCCATTGCACGACGGACCCGCAGCATATCCTGTACGGGAATGCCCTCGGTGATGCAGACGATCAATGGGATTTCCGCGTCTAGGGCTTCTAAAATAGCATCTGCAGCAAACGCAGGTGGAACATATATAACGGTCGCCGTTGCGCCCGTTTTCTCCACAGCATCTTGCACCGTATCAAACACTGGCAGATTCAGATGGGTTGTGCCGCCTTTTCCAGGGGTAACACCACCAACCATTTGCGTGCCATATTCTATGGCTTGCTCAGAATGGAACGTTCCGTGATTGCCGGTAAAGCCTTGGCAGATTACGCGGGTATTTTTATTAACTAGAACTGACATTTATGCGGCCTCCCTAACTGCTTGAACGGCTTGAGACGCTGCGTCTCCCAGGTTATCTGCTGAACGGATTGGCAAACCTGAATTCGCCAAGATTTTTTTACCAAGTTCCACGTTGGTGCCTTCAAGGCGCACAACAAGCGGAACCGTAATGCCAACATCTTTTGCCGCAGCCACAATACCATCTGCGATCACATCACAGCGCATGATGCCGCCGAAGATGTTCACCAGGATGGCTTCAACATGTGGATCGGACAGAATCAGCTTAAAGGCAATGGCAACACGCTCACGCGTTGCGCCGCCTCCAACGTCTAGGAAGTTTGCGGGCTCGCCACCATACAGTTTAATCACATCCATAGTCGCCATCGCCAAGCCAGCACCGTTAACCATGCAGCCGATGTTTCCATCCAGTTTAATGTAGCTTAGCTCGTGCTCATTGGCCTCGCGCTCGATGGCATTTTCTTCATCCAGGTCGCGCAGTTCTTCGATTTTTGGATGACGGAATAAGGCATTGTCATCAAAATTAACTTTGGCATCCAACGCCATAACGCGGCCATCTTTAGTCTCAACCAATGGGTTGATTTCAATTTGGCTAGCATCTTCCTGTTGGAACATGCGGAATGCCCCTTGGATAAACTTTGTGCAGTCTTTAACAGCCTGACCACTCAAGCCCAAGCCGAATGCGATCTTACGCGCATGGAAGGGTTGTAGCCCAGTGATAGGATCAATCATGACCTTTACAATGGCTTTTGGATTCTTTGCCGCAACTTCTTCAATATCCATGCCACCTTCGGTAGATGCCATCGCTACATAGCGCTGGGTTTTGCGATCGATCAAAATGCTGAAGTACAGCTCGCGCGCAATGTTGCAGCCTTGCTCGATGTAAATGCGTTTTACCAGTTGCCCTTGTGAGCTTGTCTGCGGGGTGACAAGAGTCATGCCCAAGATATCGCTGGCATACTGGCGGACTTCCTCGATAGATTTAGCGACTTTAACGCCGCCACCTTTGCCTCGGCCACCAGCATGAATTTGTGCTTTGACGACCCAAACGTCGCCCCCTAAATCTTGTGCCACTTGTACAGCTTCTTCTGGCGTATACGCAACTCCCCCGTCTGGAATTGGGGCGCTGTATTCCCGCAGCAGCTGCTTGGCTTGATATTCATGGATATTCATATTGCTCCCTTGTCATAACTTAATTCCCTGTATTTTACAGGAAAGCTAAAGGCAGGTCTAGTCAACCCAAGGGAAATGTTTGTCCAAATTCCGGCGCAACGAACGCATCTGGCGCTAAGCCTGCTTGCTCCCGGGCTTTTTGCAGGTCCCTAATGGGGGCATCATAAGCTTCATCACTCATTTGGAACGTACCAAAATGGATGCCGACGCTTTTCTTGGCATGAAGATCAATGTGTATTTGGACGGACTCGGTCGGGTCAACATGAACAGGGTGCATAAACCACCGAGGCTCGTAACTGCCAATCGGTAACAAAGCCAGATCCATCGCACCGAATTGGTCATATATCCTTTTAAAGTCATTACTATATCCTGCATCGCCGCCAAACAGCACTTTGTGTCGTTGGTTTTGCACGACAAAGCCACCCCACAAGGTTTTATTGTAATCCAGTAATGTTCTGCCAGAAAAGTGCTGGACCGGGACAAAGGTAATTTTAACATCCTGATAGTCATATGATTGCCACCAATCCAAAGGGACAACCTTTTCAACGCCTAAATCGCGCAACCGCGTATCATTTCCAAGGCCTACAATAAAGACCGGGTCCCATGTCTCCTGCAGGCGTTTGATTGTCTCAATGTCAAAGTGGTCGTAGTGATCATGAGAGATAACAACCACATCAATCTTGGGGAGGTCTTCAAACGCCACGCCAGGATCATGAACGCGTTTTGGCCCAGCAAAGCTAACGGGACTGGCCCGATCAGAATACATAGGATCAGTTAGAATGTTTTTGCCATCAAGCCTGATCAAGCTGCAGGCATGGCCGATAAAGGTGACTGAATTGTCTGGTATGATTGGCTTTTCATATTCCCACTGAACATAATCAGGCCACTGAGCACGATCTCGTGTTAGCATCCATTTTGCCAGCCCCCAAAAGCGCGCTCTATCAGGCATCTCTGGATTAAAGAACGTACCATTGTCATAGTGATCTGAAGTGGGGCCTTCATACAGCATAACATTGCTGGCGTGCCACAAATATCCGGCTAACAACAGGGTGAAAACTGCTGCATATCGCATCAAGAAGCTCCTGCGGCCCAGCTAGAAATATCCTGCAAAGCTTGTTGTGTCGCTTGGCGGAAGCCTGTCAGAATATTTGCAAGCGTCAGTGAGGGTATGTCCTGACGATAGGAAAAGTCTTTTGAAGCTATAATATCTCCCTGAGGGTGGGATAGATAGTACATTTGCAGCCTTACCACCACGTGCGCCCCTCTTATATCCGAGGCATAAAAATCTCGTATTTCAGGCTTTAAAAGGGCACTGCCTTGCATGCCGGCATCTGCCGAGGCAACAGCTTTCCAGGTCCCTGCGGATTGGAGTGCCTGAATTAGGACACTTTGCAGATGAAGAGGCAGTCGTGTGCTCCATTCGGCATTTTGAATAAAGCTGAAAAATTCTACACCGGAATCATCTTTCTGCAGTAAGCGGATTTTGCTGCTGGAGTACAACTTGGGCGCTACAGGTTGATCAATTAGCAGAGCTTGCTTTGCCTTGCCGGTATAGTCTGAAACATTGCTGACATACTCCAGCTCGACCAATTTTGGAACTGGTGGGACGTCTGGCAATAGAGACACACACCCCGGCAATGTGGTCATGCACAAAACAATTAAGATGTATCTCATTCGACAATAACTCCGCTGTTTGATGGTTCAAAAACGTATCGCATTGGATGGCGCTCGAGGTTTTCTGCTAACAGTCTTAGGCTGTTTGCAAGTTGCCTGACGTCAGTGACAAAATCCCCTACCTTGGGCAGACTGTTCGCTGTAAAATGCTTCAAGTGGGGGCGGTTTTCTTTTATGGTTGCTTCAAGCTGTTCCATAGACCTTTCAAAAGCCACACCACCCTGCGAAATCTTTTCCATCGCAGTATTGAAGTTCTGGAATGACGATTCCATATGCTGTAACGAGGAACTAAAGGTATCTTTTTGTTGAGCCAGGGATTGCGAAAACGCACTGGCACTTTCCAGCATATCACTGAGATTTTCACGATTTTTAGAGTTAAACATTGGAATCATTGAATCCAGCAGCACCGAAAATTTTTGCACAACCTTTGGCACTTCATCAAATACTTGCTGAAACTTTGAGGGGATTGACGGGATGACTGGGTACCTTTCACCTTCTTCTGGTTCCAGCAACGGGCTGTCGGGAGTGCTGCCGAGCATTTTCACCTGAACTTGGCCTGTAATGCCCTTTGATTCAAGACTTGCAACCGTATTTTTGCGAATAAGCTTAGGCGAGTCAATTTCCACCAGCACGCGAATCAAGTGTACTTTTTCTGGATCGATATCAATTTTAATAACGCTGCCAATGGGCACACCGTTATACGTCACCGTTTCGTTTTCCCGCAAACCGGTAATAGAGCCTTCGAAATAGATGTCATACAACGTTCCAACATCCCAGTCTGTGCGATTTATCCACAAGGTGAAAAAGACGGATGCGACTGTAAACAGCAACACAAAAAAGCCAACAGTGATATAACTTGCACGCGTTTCCATTTGTTAGTCTCCGAACACTTCTCGCCCACGGGTGCCATGGAAATATGACTGGATCCATGGGTGGGGATTTTTTTTGATATCTTTTAGTGTTTCCACGGTCATTTTTTTATCCACCAGCGCGCCGACGCGATCGCATACTGTATTTAGTGTGTCTATGTCATGTGTAATCATGACAACTGTTAGATTAAGATTACGTTGCAGGGTTTTTAATAAGTTGTCAAATGCTGCAGCGGAAATTGGATCAAGTCCTGCTGTGGGCTCATCCAAAAACAACAGCTCGGCATCCAGAGCAAGACACCTGGCAAGTGCGGCACGCTTTATCATTCCACCTGAAAGTTCCGCAGGATATTTGTTAGCGTCATCTGGCTCTAGCCCCACCATTTTCAGCTTCAACGCAATCAGTTCTTTGGCAAGCCTATGAGATATCCCTGCGACTTCTCGCATAGGAACTTCAATGTTTTCTCCAACAGTCAAAGAGCTGAACAGAGCACCGCTTTGAAATAGCACCCCCCAGCGAGATTGCAGCTTGGGATCCGTATTGTTCATATTAAATACTCTGATGCTGCCTTGCTTTGGCTCGAGAAGATTCAGTATGGTATTGACCAGTACGGTTTTCCCAGATCCGGAGCCACCCACAACGCCCAGGATTTCTCCTCGTTTAACGTCCAGATCCAGATGGTCATGGATGGTTTTGTTACCAAACCCTGTTACCAGGTCTCTAATCTTGATCACGGATTCTGAGGTCATATGTTCAGCTCCGTAAATATGATCGAGAAGATAGCGTCAAAAATAATCACTAGGAATACGGCTTCTACCACAGATTTCGTGGTCTGTTTACCGACGCTTTCCGCGCCGCCCTGCACTCGAAGACCTTCTAAGCAGCCAACCAGTGCAATCAAAAAAGCAAAGAAGGGGGCTTTTATGATACCAACATAAAATGTCCAAGGGGTAATGGCCTGGTTCAGCTGATTAATGAATTGAGAAAATGAAATATCCATTAAAGCTTTGGACATAATGGCCCCGCCCAAAAGCCCCATTAAGTTTGCATACACAGTCAACAGCGGCAGCACCAGAACCAATGCCGTGATGCGCGGTAATACCAGCATGACAAAAGGGTCCAGTCCGATCGTTTTCAAAGCATCCACTTCCTGGTTTAACTTCATCGTCCCAATCTGCGCTGTAAACGAGCTACCGGATCGCCCGGCCACAACTATGGCAGTAAGCAAAATACCGATCTCACGCAAGATTGAGATGGCCAGCAGATCTACGGTCAGGATGTCAGCACCAAACTTGCGCAGTTGTGAGGCGCCCTGATACACTAGTACAACACCAATCAAAAAGGATATCATTCCAACGATTGGCAGGGCCTTTATACCAACGTTGCCCATGTGAGAAACTATAGAGGTCCACCTGATGCGCGAGGGGTTTAGCATGCATCGAAGTACTGAGATAAGTACTTGCCCCAAAAAGGAAACCAAATGCTTGGTCGAATCTAGATTTCTGACAGTTCCTTTTCCAAGGTCATTCAGCCACAACAAAAACGCATTCGGGATACGCGGCTCTGGCATGTCTCTATAGGTTGCGGATACGGCTTCTAGTTCATCTAGGATTGCGGCCATTGATTTTGGCAGATTGCTTTCTTTTAAAGATATGCCGTTTGATTCCATACGATGGCGAAAACGTACCAACATCCACCCGCCCGAGGTGTCGATTTTTTCTATGCCGGCGTAATCAATGCTGCATGATTTCACATTCTGGGCGTCAATGGCACGCAGTTTATCATCTGCCTCGCTTATGGCCATCGAGGTCCAACGCCCTGAAAGATTCAGGTTGATAGTGTTGCCATGTTTTGAGACGTCCAGCCCCGCACGCATATTAAATTATTCGCCTTTCTAGCTTTTTTGTCAGCATAGCACAAAATCGCTTGCTTGAAATTTTGCCAAATAATGTTATATCAAATTGAGCAGATTTTTTTAGGATATAGAACATGCAAGACACAGTTCAAACAACTGATATAGCCGTAATCGGTGCTGGCCCTGTAGGGTTGTTTGCGATTTTCGAGGCTGGAATGCTGGGCATGAAGTGCCACGTCATTGATACTTTATCGGCTGTTGGTGGTCAGTGCGTGGCTTTGTATCCTGAAAAGCCCATCTATGACATACCAGCATATCCCGCAATTTCGGGGGGAGAGCTGATCGATAAATTGATGGAGCAAGCCAAACCATTTGATCCTGTTTTTCATCTCGATCAGCAGGTAACACAGGTAACACCACTTGAAGACGGCCGCTTTGATATCCAGACATCAAAAGGCACAAAGATCAATGCCGGTGCGGTTGTGATAGCTGCAGGTGCTGGGGCATTTGGCCCTAATCGTCCACCTCTTGAGGGTATCGAAAACTTTGAAGGGACAGGCGTACAGTATTATGTGACAAATCGCGAACAATACCGCGGCAAGAAACTGGTGATTGCTGGCGGGGGAGATTCCGCGGTTGATTGGGCAATCTCGCTGGCCGAGCTGGCTGAAAAGGTTACTGTTGTCCACCGTCGGCCAAAATTCCGCGCTGCTCCTGAAAGCGTTGCGCGCATGCATGCCTTGGCTGAAACTGACAAAGTTGACCTGGCAATTCCGTATCAGTTATCTGGCCTAAAAGCGGATGGAGAGACACTTACCGGCGTAGTGATTAAAACCCTAGAAGGTGATGAAAAGACTATTGATGCTGATCATCTGTTGCCATTCTTTGGGCTGGCGATGAATCTTGGCCCTATTGCTGACTGGGGTTTGAATCTTGATAAAAGCCACATCGAAGTCGACCAAGCATCTAGCCAAACATCTACAAAGGGTATCTATGCGGTAGGAGATATCGCAACTTACAAATCAAAGTTGAAGCTAATCTTGACCGGTTTTGCCGAGGCCGCACACGCAGTGCACGCAGCCCGCGCGCACATGTTCCCCGAGCAAGTGTTCCATTTTGAATACTCCACAACACAGGGTGTGCCGGCTGAAAGCCTGAAAGAAGCGTCTAACTAGTTTTAAGCTGAGGCAGCAGCCTTGCTGAAATTTTGATGGATATCTGATCGTTCGACAGAACACCTGCCAATATTACCAGCCCGGCTGAGATAAATAAGTTCAGGAAAGGCGCAGTAATGCCGGCTGCAATCAGCATCGAAATCGAGATGACTGGTTTTACATACGACACTGTTGTCAGCAAGACGCTGTCGCCACCTTGCATTGCCACCGACCACAACCAAAAAGGCAATACGGAGATAAAAGTCATATAGTAAGCTAAAACCCCGATTTCCAATGATGTTGGCATCACAGTTTGTTCAAAACTCATATGGCACATCAGGGAAATGACAAACCCTAATCCGTAAGAAACGCCAATAAGGGGGATTGATATCTTCGTGCATTTTGGCAAGAAAACAGAATATATAGCCCACAACACGGCACATATGAGCGCCGATACATGCCCCAAGGATAGTCCATACTGCAAACCTGCGCCCTCTTGAGATAAAACGAACACAGAGAGTATGCCAATAAGGCCTGCCACAAAGTGGCGTATGGTCAGCTTCTTACCCATGAACAAAAACATCATTCCCAGTGATATAATCGGCCACATGTATATCAGAATATCGACTTCTTCTGGAGGGCAAGAGAAGTATGCGTGATAGCATAAAACTTGCTGCAAAGGGATGCCCGTTATTACTAACAGCCAGGTAAGCGGTGATGCTTTAAGCAAATGCCATTTTCGGGATAGTGTTAGGTATCCCAAGCTTGCAAAGAATATTCCTCCGAAGATAATGGAGCACATTTCAAACTGGGGTAAAGTCTTTAGGGTGCTCATGCAAACAGAGCCAGAAGACCATAAAAATATTGCCAAAACACCCAAAAATGTTGGGTATATAAAAAGTCTTTTAATTATTTTATCTGCCAAATAAATAACGTAAATTTTAGAGCATTAATTCTATATAACACTAGGTGGTCAGAATGTCCATGATTTTGCCTTCTTCATGCATGTTCGGTTAAGCCAAGCATACTGAATTCACCACCAAGGCTAATTTGGTAAATTATAATTTACTATTTTTTTGTTAATCTATTTCTGGTAAATTCTACTTATCAATAGACATTGAGTGTGGGAGTTTTCAGGCATGGCAAACTTATTATGGGGCAAGGTTTACTATAAAGACCAGTTTGCTGGATACCTTCGCCAGGAACCAGGCGATAGTGCTTCTTTTGCCTATGACGCCAGCTATATTGAAAAGGGATGGCCTCAGCTTTCACACACCCTTCCTGTTCGCCAAGAAGCATATAGCAACAACAGTGGCCTGCATCCATTTTTTGATAACCTTGTATCCGAAGGATGGCTTGAACAAGCGCAAGCTAGATTATTGGGTCGCAGGGAGGCATCGAGATTTGAACTACTTCTCGCTTTTGGATTTGATTGTGCTGGCGCTGTGTCAATAGTTGACCCCGATCCCCATAAATTAAGTTCACACATGTTGGATCCCGAGGATCCTAAAGAGATGGCTGTGATGAAAGGGCGTGCGTCTTTGTCAGGAGTGCAGCCAAAGCTGGCGGCGGTTTTTGACGATAAGAGTTTCAGGCCGGCTCGTTACGGTGAACTTAGCACACACATAGCTAAATTTCCCTCGCCAGGGCATCCGGGTCTTATCGAAAACGAGTATTTAACGACTCTTGCCGTTGCAACTTTGCTGCCAGACGATGCAATCTCGCACCTTGCGGTTGGGGAAATTGCAGGTGTTGATGAAACGGCCTTAATAATCAAAAGATTTGATCGAAGCAACGGCGAGAGAATACACTTTGAAGAGTTCAACCAGCTACTTAATAGGCGTTCACGCGCAAAATATGATGGCGCCTACAAAGATATGGCAAGCTTTATAAATGAAACAAAAGGCTGTATCCCGGCTCAAGCCTATGTGCTTTATAAACGGATTTTGGCAGGTATCTTGCTGGGAAATACAGACATGCACTTGAAGAATTTTGCGATGTTCGAGAGTGAAGCTGGGTATATCCTGACACCGTCGTATGATCAAGTGGCTGCCAATTTGTATAACTATAAGACATTGGCTCTTAGCATCTCTGGGGCAAGTGATTTGCCTCTGGGCGGTCTAAAAGCCAGCAATATCGTGCAGTTGGGTGAGGAATTTAACCTGAGACCTCCAGCGATCATGATGGCAATTGAGCAGCTGTCAGGGCAAATTTCAGAAGCTAAAGACAAAATTTCTGATGCTGAAATTGGCACCAAAAGTATAAAGAATCAACTAATCAATAATTTGGAAAAAAGATGGAACGGAACATTTATCTCGATTGGTCAGTATTTGTCGCAGAAGCCGTAAAACGGCGTAAAGAGCAGAAATTAACTCAAGAGCAACTCTCAGTGCTCGCAGGTGTTAGCAAGCCTACCCTGAACAACTTCGAGCAAGGAAAAACGACAATAAAGTTAGATAGTGCTCTTAAGATTCTGCATATACTAGGCTTGGCCTAATCTCTTTTCACAAAACGCTTTGCAATATCGATAACCGCTGTTGCTGCATCACCATTGGGATGGCGGGTTAATATAGGAGACTGCGATCGTATGGCATCATTTACTTTCGAGTCTTGCGCAATAATCCCCATCAGCTCTGGTTCATAGGACAAGAAGTTCTTCGAGACATTCTGAAGGGTTTTAAACGTCCGCTCGCCTGCAAGCTCTGATGTTGCCTTGTTAATCACGACGCTGGCCTTGAAACCTGGCACTGCGCTGCGCATGACTTTTAAAAAGGCATAGGCATCTGTCATAGAAGTGGGATCTTCTGTTACGATTAACAAGCAATGGCTTGCCATGCTGCTGACATGCTTTTCCATCGGACCGATCCCGCTGCCCAAGTCGATCAAAAACGTGTCATACTGATCTGCCATATCATATACAGACCGAGAAAGCTCATAGAGCTGTGGCGGGGTCATGGCGGCCAGTTGCCCCGTTCCTGATCTGCCTGCAATGATATCAAAGCCACCCTCATCAAATCTGGTGATGCATTGATCTAATGGTACATCCCCAGAGATGAACGATCCCAAGTCATTTTCTGGCATCAGGCCCAGCTGAATGTCAATATTGGCAAGGCCTAAGTCGCCGTCCAGGGTCAGGACTTTCTTGCCAAGAGACGCTAGTGCTTGACTGAACGTGATTGAAAACCACGTTTTACCAACGCCACCCTTGCCAGAGGATACTAATACAATGTTTGGGTGCTGGGTTAACAGCTTATGCGCGGGTGAAGCGGTCATGGCTTTTACTCCTGTAGTCATCATTGATAAGAAACTTGGCAAGTTCTTGTGGTGTTGCTGGTTTTAATAAATCCGCCAGTGATGCCCCTGATCCAAAGGCTGTTATTTGGAATGTGCTCTCGCAAGCTAGTGTCAGCACATTACCCAGTCTTGGGGTAATATCAATTTTGGTGATAATCATCTGATTGATATTTAGCGTGTCAAATAGGCCGGCAACGTCCATGGCATAATGGGCGTCATATTCTGCAGAAATGGCTAAAATAGGCAGGGCTTCAATCTGATTGATCACACTTGCCAACATTTCTAAGTCGTCGTGATCGTAAGGATTAATACCGGGGGTGTCTATCAACAGCACTTGATCATCTTGCTTGGCTTCCACGGCACGCTTTAACAGCATGGGCTTTTCAATCACACTGATACCGACATCCAAAGCTTCTGCATATGTTGTTAGCTGACTAACGGCCCCTGCCTTTTGTTTGTCTGCAGTGATCAGGTGCACCGGTTGATCATTCAGCACGCATTGCGATGCTAGTTTTGCAATAGCTACAGACTTGCCAACACCTGGTGGCCCCAACAATATGATTGGTTGCTTTGGAGAAAGATCAAGTGGCCTGAAAATATTAATGCTGTCCAGCACGTTTGCTAAGCTTGATTCAGGATTGGTCGAGCCATCACCTGAAACACGTGCCAAGACTGACTGCGCAACATCAGGGGATACATGATGTCGCCTGAATATTGCTTCAAGGTTCGGGCCGCGCTTTGGCGTTTTTGGTGCTGTTGCCCCCTCGGTGGCTGCAACCACGCGAACACCTTTATCTCCTTCTTCTGTTGAGACAATGATGGCCTCTGCTCCTAGTTCTTGTCGAACTTGCTCTAAGGCCTCGCGCATGGTTTTGCAATAAAAATGCTTCAGGCGCATTGTATGATGTTCCCCCCTAGTTTACCTGTCCACATGTTTTTATCTTTATCTTTGGATGGATTTCATTTTGTGACATTACGACAGTTAGCGAACGGAAGCGCTCCACCACGGATCGAACATAGGGCCTAATCTGTGGATTGGTTAGCAACACTGGCATTTCACCGCGAATTGCTTGCTCTTCGTACACGTCACGCACCTTTTGAATAAAGTCCTGCATCATGGTGGGTGGTAGTGCTAATTGCCGCGCTTCTCCCTCTACAATAATTGCCTCGGTAAAGCGTTGCTCCCAATCTGGAGACAAGGTGATAATCGGCAAGATATTCTCATCATTCATATTTGCTGCACATATTTGCCTACTTAGCCTTGCACGAACATGTTCGTATATTCCATCAACATCTTGGGTAAAATTACAGGCCTCTGCAATACTCTCCATAATCGTTGGAAGATCACGAATGGACACTCTTTCCGCGAGCAGATTTTGAAGAACACCTTGAACGCTAGATTGGGATATTCGATTGGGCACAACATCTTTCAACAGCTTCTTATGCGCATCATCCATGTTATCCAGCATGTTTTTGGTTTCACTAAAGGACAAAAGGTCGACCATATTATCTTTGATTGTTTCAGCAAGATGAGTAGTGATGACAGTTGCAGGATCAACTACTGTATATCCGCGGCGTTTGGCTTCTTCCTGCTCACCCTGGGCAATCCACTTGGCTTTCAGGCCAAATGTTGGCTCAATTGTTTCTTCCCCGGGTAGATGAATTTGTTGACCTGTTGGATCCATCACCAACAGCATATCAGGGCGCACTTCACCACGCCCTGCTTCGATCTCCTTTACCCGCACACAATACGTCTGGTTTGGCAATTGCATGTTGTCTTGTATGCGGACTGGGGGCAGGACAAAACCAAACTCTCCTGCCAACTGCTTACGCAATGACTTAATCTGTTCAGGCAGTTTTTTGCCTTTATCACTGTTCAGCAAGCTAAGCAGACCATATCCCATTTCAAGTCTGATGGAATCTATAGCCAGCGCTGCAAGCGGCGATTCTTCTTCAGTTTTGTGCTCCAATTCTGCTTGATCAACAGTTTCTTGTGCTTTGCGCTCTTCCTTTGCTGTCTGTGATAGCTTCCAAGCACCGTATCCTGTAAGACCTGATAACAAGGTGAAGGGGATAAAAGGAATTCCTGGAAGCAGTGCCATTGTCCCCAACAAGAAGGAGCTAATGCCCAACGCATGAGGGTGGGCACTCATCTGAGAGAACATCGCCTTTTCAGCGGATCCTTCGACTCCAGCCTTAGAGACCAACATACCTGCACCGGTTGAGATGATTAGTGCAGGAATCTGGGTTATAAGACCGTCACCAACGGTCAAAATGGTATAGCTATGGGCCGCATCGCCCAAGCTCAAGTTCATCTGCGCCATACCAATAATGATGCCGCCTACGACATTAATTGCCGTAATACATAGGCCTGCAATGGCATCTCCGCGCACAAATTTCGCTGCACCATCCATAGCGCCGTAGAAGTTTGACTCATCTTCCAGCTCTTTGCGCCGGGTTTTGGCTGTCTCTTCATCAATTATGCCAGCAGATAGGTCCGCATCAATGGCCATTTGCTTACCAGGCATAGCATCCAAGCTGAAGCGCGCGGATACTTCGGCGATACGGCCAGAACCTTTGGTGATCACGACAAAATTCACGATCACTAGGATAAAGAAGACAATTAGACCGATAACAAAGTTCCCACCCATAACGAAGTTACCAAAGGCTTGGATAACTTTTCCGGCGGCATGCGTGCCCTCATGACCATTGGATAGAATAAGGCGCGTAGAGGCAACGTTCAAAGCCAAACGCAGCATGGTTGATATCAGCAGTACGGTCGGGAACGAGTTAAAGTCCAAAGGCTTGTTGATAAACAGCACGGTCATCAATACAACCACTGAAAACGTCAAGGATATCGCCAGTGACATATCCAGCAGCCAAGATGGTAAAGGCATAACCAAGACGACCAGGATCGATATCAAGCCAAATGCAAAGGCTACATCAGGGCGCTTCAGCGCTTCTTTAATATCTGCAAATGGATCTGTGGTTGCTTGCTGCTCAGCCATTAACTAGCCTTAGGTTCAACAATATCACATCCTTCTTCCGTGTATTGCTTTAGTTTGTTTCTTAGCGTGCGTATAGAGATACCCAAGATATTTGCAGCTTTTGTTCTATTCCCCACACAATGAGATAATGTCCCTAGAATCAGGTCTCGCTCAACATCTGCAACGGATCTGCCAACTAATTGTTGACCAGAACCATGTTGCGGCTCGTCTTGATTGCGCGGCACAATTATGGAATCACCGTGAATCTGGTCTCCGCTAGAAATTAGCACCGCACGATGAATTGCATTTTCTAACTCGCGTACATTTCCGCGCCATTGGTGCTGATGCAATCGTTGGCGCGCACTATTTGACAGGGCCCTGATGGGCATACCGTTAGCTTGCGAGTATTTATCTACAAAATGTTCTGCCAAAGCCTCAATGTCCAATGGCCTATCTCGAAGAGGGGGCAGCTCGACCGAGACAACATTCAGTCTGAAATATAGATCTTCGCGAAAGTTACCCTTGTTGACTTCGTCTTCTAGGTTTCGGTTACTGGTTGCAAGCAATCTGATATCAACCTGCACAGGCTTGCTGCCGCCAACACGATCGATTTCTCTTTCCTGTATGGCACGCAACAATTTAGCTTGCAATGAAGGATGCATTTCCGAAATTTCATCCAGCAGCAAGGTGCCGCCGTTGGCTTCCTCGAACTTACCGATGCGTCGTGCGATAGCACCCGTGAAAGCGCCTTTTTCATGCCCGAATAATTCACTTTCAATCAAATTGGCCGGTAATGCCGCGCAGTTCACTTTTACCAACGGGCGTTCCCGGCGGTCACTGAGATTATGCACCGCCCGCGCAATAAGTTCCTTACCGG
>JBMYXZ010000027.1:0-15311 GCA_049608925.1 Alphaproteobacteria bacterium
AAAGATTCTTTTATAGGTTATAATGTAAGTTGGGCAAGGCACAGTGAAGCTATTTGGAATAAAACACATCGTTTTGCAGGAAGATTATGTATTCTAGCAGGAATTCTTTTTGGCATGGGCCATAACCTGGTCGTACCTTTTCTGGTTTTCTTCAGACACGTTATAGCCGCGAGTGGCGGAAAAATTAGCAACATTATCTGATTCTGCGTTGTCTTTCTCAGAAAAATCTAACGGCTTGTAACTGCTTATGAAGTCCGACAGCTCCTGAGCTACGCCCTTGCCCTCGGCAGAACTAAACTCCGCTGGTGCGGCTTCTAGTGCGCCAAACACCCGCTCTAACATAGGTCGGTGCGCGGCCTCAACGCCAGATTTTAGTAAGGATTCGCAAAATGACGCTACGCGGGCTTCAGAGCCTTCTTTTTGGCTTGCCTCAATCTGCTCTTTTAATTTCCGATTTTCATCTTTCAGAGCAGTATTCTGTTCTGAAAAATCAGCCTCGTTTTCTTCCTGCTTCTTCATAAATGCAGGCGTAATTGTATTGAGAAAGGCAGTAGCAAAGGTTTGGCCCTGCTTCTCAATATCCTCTAATGCTTTATCTTTCGCCATGGTAAACTCCAGGTATTCATGGTTATTGTTGAACTCTACCACTCCAAGTTTTGGATCGGCAGGGGCTTTAGCGCCAAGCAACCCTGTGTGCCTAACGTACATTTTTCCAGGCGTGGGGTTGCTTGGGTCATTTGGCATAAAAAAACTAGATGATACTTTTTTGAATGCCTTGTCTTTTAGGGCTTTTTTTGCGTGCTTAGATATATTCTCGACAGCCATCATCATCTGCCCGGACACTTCATCAAAAAAGTACCTACCCCAACCATGGGCCGGGTCATTAGATTTTGGGTGACCAAAAACCAATGGGGATTCAAATAAAGCTGGGTCGTATCTTTCCGCAATAGCTTTAACGTCTTCACGGGTGAATACGTGCTTTCTGCCAGAGCTATCTGTCAGAGTGCCCGGTCTAAGGGCTGGGATTAGTGTCTTCATTCCGAGACTATAGACCATTAAAGACCTTCAAACAAGCCATCTGTGATAACTTCTATGGCTTTTTGCCTCCCAGAGCTCGACAGACCGACTATAGGTCTGACCTCGTGTACGCCCTTAGCGTATGCGGCAGGAGCCACTATGGTGGCTGTGCTTTCGTCGTGCTCTGTGTATATTGTGTCAGAAAGGAATCCCGTGCGAACAAGTATTGGGTGTTGCCCCGGAAAGCCGCCCCACTGCCTTATCAGGACAGTGGCAGGGCTGAGTTGCTTCCACGGCTCGCCATCAATAGGACTGGACTCTGAACTGAAGGCATGTTTCGTTTCATCATGCAGAATCTGGGCGATCCGGCTGGCTACTCTCGTGGATTTTTGCAGTCGATTCTTCATCTTTTCTATCTTTGCCAATATATTGGTTTTGTTTAACTCGACTATGAGTTTCATCTGCTTCCCACCCTGGGCCATATTGTTGGTAAATGTACGTGGCAGTCGGTTTGTAGCCAAGGTCAAATATGGCCTTGTCAACCTTAGCCTTGACTAAAGTGTCCTCTGGGCCATCCAAGTCCCGCTCAATCTTAGGTAACGCAGCGTTAGGATAATTCCACCGCACTAACTGCTCAATTACTTGCTTATTTGCCGAGTTATTGATTAGCTGGCTATCAGCAAGAATGATGTCTTTTCTGACCGACTTGTGTACGTCAGCTTGGCTCCAGCTAGATCCGTTGTCAGTGGTCATGGTTTGACCCAGGACGACCTTAGCGATAGCCAGATTCATTAGGTTTATGTGATCGTTGTAGTCCACTGACCCAGATCTTGCAGCCTCAATTATTTGAAGCTCAAGCTTTTTAATAGTGCCGTCAGCAGATAGCTCGTTGGGCATCAGCACGCCAGTCTCTGTGGCTACCGAGTTTATTGACTCAAGGAGTGCCGTGCGCTTGTTAGCGTTGGGGTCGCTATTGTCATCTTTAGGCTTCCACTCGGCAGGGAACCAGCCAACAATAGTTGGTTGCGCCCACTTCTCTAGGAATATGGCCCAGTCGGATACAGCCCCGCGCTTGAACTGCGTCAACCAGTACAGCCAGTGACCAAGGCCAACGCCCATGGGCTCGTCATCATTTGTGCCACCGCACGAATACCACCAGTAGTACCTTGGGTCTAGCAGTACATTGGTTTTGCTGCCCCTGATCTTAATTCTTAGTCTGCGCCTACGATCAACACCATACCTGTTTGCATCCCTAACCAAGATCTTATCAATTACTGTGTGGCGCCCATCATACGCAATTATTTTTTCCGCAACGGCCCTACCAAAAAAAGTGCCGAAAAGCATCTTATGATTCACTGTGTCCCACTGAACATGTTCCAGAACTTCACTTGTCAGTGCGGCAGCTGATAAGTCGTCCTTTTTTCCACCACCAGGGACTATTCTGTAGGGCTTGGAAGTAACCGCAAATATGCGCTGCTGCATGGTTGCCCAAACCTGGTCGTCCCTGAGTATTTCCTTATACCCATTAAGGTCATTATTGTATATTCTGGACAACGTGGGATCTGTGGACTGCACTATAGACTGCATATACCCACGAATATGAGAGCCGCGAGTATACCCGTTGCTAGCTATGCCTGGGTCTGTACTTGGCTTCGGTGCTTGGTGCTCTTTATTCATAAGTAACCTTTATGTCTCTTGGCCTTCGTGGTTCCCCAGCCGATCTGTGTCACGTTTCCTGAAGTAACTGTGCGCCTTGTTTTATTGTTTGAGGTTGGCCACATCATTAGTCCACCTGCGTGCTTCAAGCCATGATACGCTAACTTTGAAGCATCTACTAGATCATCGTGCTCGGTTTTGGATTGCGGAGGGAAGCTAAGCCATTCCTCTTCAAAATATCCCGGCAAATCATTGGCGTGGTAAACCATGCCATTTTCATATCTCAGTAGCAATGGCTGCGCTTCTATAAACTTATCAGATCTTGGTGTATAAGTTCTTATATTAAGGTCTGTCGTCCTAAGTAGCTCTTGCGCCACAGTAGCCTGGAATTGCACATTCTCAATGGTAACTACTTGGGCCTGGTTCTTTACGGAAAATCTCTCAATCTTGTTGAGTATTTCCTGAAAGGTCATTCTGCCCCTGAACGCATCAATAACCCATGTATGGCCATTGGCATCCTTAGCCATAGCAACCATGGCTGTATAGTCCGCATCTTGCTTCAATGATATAGCCAGATCCACTCCTACGGAGATAGCTACAATTGGGGAGTGTGCTCCAGGCACGCCATGCTTCAGCCACTCTTGCTTAAGCGCATACCCCGCAAAATCCACATACTCAGCCAGATACTCCTGCCTGAATACCAGGTCAAGACTCTGCTCTTTGTGCATCCTTAATTCTTGAGGGGATATGAAAGGGTTAGTTGAAGTTGGGTAATGAAAAGAGCTCCAAAGGGGGTCGTCGAGAGACTTTCTATCAAGCTCGTAAAAATAGTTCTTACCCATTGGAGTGGACAAGAACCACGCATCCCCTCTAGGGGCTGCTAGCGTTGGCATAATAGCCTTTGTCCAAGCTTCCTCAAGGTGCCTAGCCTTTGCAGCTTCATCTATAATTGCGGTTGCGTACTCTCTGGATCGTCCTGCGTCAGGATCATCCAGAGACCAAAAATCAATCCACCCACCAGTAGAGAACTTAATTCTGTTGTCTTGCTTGTTGTTGTGAGTGATTATTGGCGCAAAAACCCTCGCTATCTCTTCTTTGGCCTCAAGGAGGTACTTGTAGTTTGGGGCAAACCACCCCTGTGGCTTTTGTACGCCCTTATGCAGCCGCCATATTCCGAATATAGTCTTGCCCCAACGTCTACCACAACGTACTACGTTGAACCTTGTTCCGCTAGCTGCCAGCTCATTTTGAGCTGTGTGCAGCTTGGCAAGCTCTACGGTAGTATCTAACGATCTCTTCCTTGTTGCGTTGCGTGGCATGTTTAGTCTTTTTCTACAAAGGTTACGTTACTTGGGGCTTTGCTGGAGGTGTCCTCTTCATCCAGATTCCACGCTTTACGTTCTGCGGCGTGTCTTATGCGAATTATCTCTGCCAGTGTCTTACCAACTTTGGCAGGCTTTTCCGCCATCGCCATTCGCTCCACCTTCTCAGCGGCATCCCCTGCTTCAGATATAAACTGGTATATGGGGTCGACAATCTTGGCGTGAGTGTCAAGCTCCGTTCGGTGCCTGCGCTCGACTCTGGCCATTGCGTCAGATTCATCCTCAATAGCTTGTAGCAGCGCGTCATCGTCGGCGTTCTTGAGGTCTATTCCGAGAGCCTTGGCCCTGGCTTTAGCCTGAACCTCGGCCTTTGGATTTACAAACCACCCATCGGCCTCCTTTTTATTCTTTATGTGGCTAATCGGTATGCCGTACTTCCGGGACAACTGAGCCATAGACACGTTAGAGTAATAATCCGCCCTTACTGCTGCCCAGTCTGTCTGCTGGTTATCTTTATTGCTCATGGATAATGGCCTTATGTGGGTAAGAGGCTATATTAGCTTAAATAGCCTCTTACGGCTAGTCTGGCTGCTCCGCCTTTGCTGCAGACAGCTTCTCGTTTGCCAACTCCAATGTTGCGTAGCATATTCCATATTGCAAATAAAATGTCTTTAATGTTGATCCTTCAGGGAACTTGCCGAGCTTTATTGGTAGCTGCACAGGATCTGTTATATAAGCCTCAAGTGGGGTACGTATATAAACAGGCACCTCAACAACTTCAGGTGCAGGAAGAATCATCGTTGGAAGCTTGGTGGTGGCGCAGGAGGCGAGAAGCGCGAGTGGGATCAGCAGCTTAAGCGGATTCATTTGCCCAGTCCATGACGCTATTGTAAATGTCATTTAACTTGGTTGTGGCTGCAAATAGCCACTGAAGAGTGGTTTTTACTCCTACCCTGCCCAGTAGGCAGTCAGCAATAACATCAGCTAGCATCACAATAAATGCCGCTGCAGACAATATTATCAGGATGACTAGGGCCAACCAGTGGCGCCATGATAGGATCTTTCTAGTTCGTTTCTTCATTGGTAAAGCACCTCGGTAGTGGTTGCGATAAAAACTCCTTACAGGAGGCTGGTGGTGGGTTAGCGGGGGCGTTAATTGAAGCCTCTAGGGCCTTGATCTTATCCTCATAAGGGGATAGATCGATAGCCAGCGGTATATTGGCCTCACACTGAGATAGGGCGCTCTGCAGGGACTCTTTGGTGTTGGTGTATGATTCAGCCAGAAGCTTCGATGTTAATGCAGCACTCTCGGCAGCTGAATAGCAAGCTCCAGCGTCCTTGGCGTTATTATGCGATGACCTAAGAAGGAATGCGTTAGCCAGCAAGGATAGGGCCAGGCTGATGGGCATAATGGCTTTAAGAATCATCGTCGTTGACCTTTCTGCGCTTTTCAAAAGCTGCCATACATAACCCTGACAGAGTACCTGAGGCCACCAACGCAGAGGTTATAATGGCGGAGTCCATTTCAGGATGACTGGAGGCTAAATAAAGGGTATAGAAGAATGAAGCGATGCCTAGCAAGGCAAATATCGCCGACCATGTTTTAGTGGTGTTCATTGCCACCATGAATGACACGAATCTATTTTTTCTTTTCTCGTTCATTTCTCGATTCTCTTAATTCTCTGGTTAAATCTTCCACGAGCAGGGCGCTTAGCTTTGAATCTTTAGCCAGCCGCTTCATGGCTTTTGCATTGATTTTTGCGTCTTCACGCCTGGCCTCATTATTCAGCTCAGTATGGTTTTGTATAAATTCAATAAAACTATTGAACATTAACCTAATTGTATAGAGCATCGCCAAGCCCATCGCTCCTGTAGAGCCGAGCTGTAGCCACTCTTCACTAATCATTGCTTAGGTTTTAACTTCATCAAGTTTGATTGCCTCTTCTTTTCCTGACGAGTAAGGTTCTCGCTAGTCAATACCGCCACGGTTGCCATAACTATTCTCATTGCAGCCTCAACTATCGGGGGCGTTTTATCAAGCAAATCTAGCGTGGCAAGGGTCGCGAAGGTAAGAGTCATAAGCATATTGAATGACTCCCCAAGGAACATTATGGATATAGCCCTTACAAAACCATTCTCAACAAAGAATCGCCATGCGTGCTGAGCTGGTCTAATAACTGCTAGAGCAAGGATAATTAATGATAAGTAATTTGCAATATCTGTAGGTGTAATCGCCACTAATATAATTCCTGGGTGTAGCGCACCCCTCTACTTATGGGGGCGCGCTGCTGGTTAAACTTACTGATATAAAACTACCATTCAACTATATTTTTAGCTGCTCTGCAAGCAGTTATTGAATAACGCCTGGGTGCCTCGTCATTTCTCATTAGTGTCAAAATTGCCGGTGTCAGTTGTAAACTTGTTACCATTTTGAACAAATCTATCATACTCCTCTTCGTAGTATGATACTAGACGTTTTTGAAACTCAACGTCTGCTGCGTCAATAGAATCGGGGATTGTCACAATTGGCCAAGCCTCTTTTCTATTGATTTTCCAACCGTAGTGACGTGCATTATCCACCATTGGTTCGTCTGGTAGCATCCACTCTACTGGCAGGAATCTTTTTTGTTGATGCTCCATGCCGGTATTGCCATTGCTTGCGTTAGATGGCCATTTTTTAATGGCGGCACCATGCAAGCCCATGCGAAAGGTGAAGTAAGCGCCGTTCTGGTTGGCGTTCTGCCTTTGCAATACGGTCATGCTGTCCATGATGTAATCAGGGAATGACGTAGAGCTAAAGCCCATTGGCAGTGCGTCTGCGAACAGTTGGTTGCCATCCTCAATTGCGCGTGACGCGAGATCTTGAATGCCTTTCAGCATCCATCCGCCTTGCTTTGTTACCGATTGTGGAAGCCATCCGGTGTGAACCGTGTCAGGAGGGGTTGTCGCGTTAGCATTTACTAGGGTGGTCTCGTACCCATCAAAGTATAGCGTGATTGTTTGTGCTTCAATGATGCCAAAATCCATCATCTTTTGCACTACATCAATCATTTGCTGGTCTGTTACATAACTCATAATTAAGCCTTTTTTAAGTAGTCTTTGTGAAGCTGCCCGGTGCACAGTGTGTATGTGACCCTTAGGCATCGGTTAGGTGTTTGTTCATACCATTTTGAATCGATAGCGTTAAACGCTGCAAGAGTGAACTCTTGTCGATTCAAATGGTATATGGTGTTCACAAACTTGGAGACACCATTGGCTCCAAGTTGGTAGCACATGTTGGCCAAGGCGGAACGTTGATACTTGTTAAGTTTATCGTAAGCCCTTCCAGGCAGTATGTTTATTGATTCTAGTATTGCTTTGTTGGCATCAGCCTCAAGCGTGTTGTTAGCCTGCTCCTGAGTGATCTGTGGCAGGCTGGCTAAGTGCCCAGTGTGCCCGTAGCCGATGGTAGGAATGCCTTCTGTATCAAGATAGCAGTCTAGTCGACAACCTTCGTCGATCTTGAGCATTTTTGTAAGTATATTCAACATGGCTCTGTTCCTGGTGGCTGTACCTTGCATGATACAGTGTAAGTGGTTGAAGAGTCAGCCGGTGATATTATTTTATAGTTCTCTCCAAGGTTTTGCCATCCTAAGTTGGCGGTAAGAGCTATTTCGCTGGGCATGAGGGGCAGGGCCATAAACTGCTTGTATGTGGCTTTATTGCTCTTCACTGGGCGGTAGTATCCAGCAGGGGCATTCATCGCCCTCTGCCACTTTTTTGTCGGTGGTGGTGACTTCATCTGTATGGCATAAACTCGGTAATTGGCCCAGATTTGCGTACCCTTGTGTTTCAATGAAAATTCCTCCCATGCAATAAGCGTTTGCTTTTTTGCTTGAGAGTATTCATCTATGGTATGGATTCTTCTTGGGTCTGTAATTTTAAATGTGCTCATTTATTTTTCTCATTTTTCTCTTGCCCTTCTTGGTTGGGAGGTGGGGGAAGTGGTCGTCTATAAGCTTGTATTTAGTAAGCAGTGTCAGCTTTGACAGGTCGTGGTCAAATTCTGGGTACGGGCCTAATAAATGTTTATCTCTGTCGCTTTGTACCTCCTCAGTGTGCCTATGCCACACGATAAGAGCCTTAATGACTTGTAGGGCCAGGAGGTGATCTTTTATTCCTGGGAATATGCTGGATGTTGTTTGCTTGTTCATGTGAACAACCATTCGTTTTCGTCTGTCTTGGTTACTATGTGCTCACCAGACTTGCTGCCAAGGTGGACTTGGAATTCGGTGTTGAGCGGCACGTACTCTACATCTAGATGACTCCACGATTCTATATCGACACCAACTATGTCGTGCTGCTGCTGAATGTACGCCAGGGCTATCCCCATAGGTGCTTTGTCTAGGTGCAGCTTAACCAGGTGTTTATCCATGCAGTAGAAATCAGGATTCTCAGAGGTGGACGCCCATGGGTGACGCGGGTTGTTGCTGTAAAGTACCGCAACGTGCCTGTCCTTTATGTACCTCTTAGTGGATGCCTTTTTCAGAATGAACGTGACTTCTTTTCTGTCAAGGCTACTAATAGACACTGGGAACACTTCATAGGTTTGACCTGGGATCGATAGTGTCATGTTTTTTTCTTGCGCCATAGCTTCAAAGAAGTGGTTATAGTTGGATCTGGACTTGACCGTAATTGTAAAGGATTCAGGGCGTTCAGTGATGACACAATCTGTGGCCAGTGTTATTCCGTCTAATTTAATCATTGTTTTCATGCCTCTCCTCTAATGGGTGATCTAGGTAATTCTCCAACACGTCGATGATGGATAGCTCCCCGTAAGCTACTACTACAAGGTTGCCCTGCTGCTGTAATAAGGGGATAAGGGTCTGCTGGGAATTGGTAAGTCCTCCGAACTTATGATTGTAGTGCTCCGGGCACTTGACCTCAATGTAAAGTGAGTTGTATTGATACAGGGGTGAGGCATAAGGTAAGTGCAGGTCTGGAACTCCGGCTAGCAAGCCTTCCTGCGATGCTCTGGAGCGGGCAACTTTGGTGGTTGCAATACCATTGGGAATCGCGTGGAAAGTCCTGAGCATTGGCAGTTTGTGGAATGACCTCTTGATCCGCACAAAGCTCTCACGCTGGTGGTGGTGCTCTGTGCGCCCAAACTGCTCGTCAGGATTCATGTGCTGCGGTACGGAGCCGTTATTGGGGAGGACAATCATGGGTGCTGCTCTTTATCTAGGAAGTATGTAAGGGTGGAGTACCCTGCAATGCAGAGCAGAGCTGTAGGTACTGCGAATGGGTATTCTATAATCAACAGGAAGACCATCATAAGAAGGTAGATAATGACTACTATGATGTCGAGGTTTGTTATTGATACGTCGAAGTTGTGACGCTTGGATAGGAATTTAATCATTGTCTTCACTACTTGTGGTGGTTATGGCTATAATTTCTGCACCCGTCAAGTGCTGCAGAAGATCGTCGGCCTGGTCTATTAGGATCGGAAATTTTGGGTTGAAATCCCCACCAATGAATTCAATATATGAAATTGGAAGTGAGATTTTGATACCCATAGATAGTGCTTGTCTCTGCATGTAAAGTGCTTGCCGTATGCTTCTAACTACAATGTAGGCGTCGTGCTCATGGGCCAGATGTATTAGCTTCGTGGTTTTTCCTGACCTTCTGGGGGCGTTAATGATCTTCATTGGTTGTCTCCAAGTTTGTGTATAAGGGTGGTCCAGGCAGATGCCGTTAAGACAATGGCGCAGATAATAAGGGGTATGGGGGCGGTGTTTGACGGGGATATGTAGATCATAGCCCATGCTGCAATTGCTGGGTACAATGTGAAGTTTAATGGCGGGAGTTTGCCGTCCCTTAATAGTTTGGGCATGATGCTTATTGTGGGCAGCAGATAAAACCCAAGGATGCCAAGGAAAATGTAAGGAAGCATCGGTACTGGGGCATAAGAGAATCTCTCGTGCAGGCAAAAGATAAATACCGACGACGAAAGTAGAGGGATGATTATTAACATATCACTTGTCCAGTTGAATTGAGCGCGTATTGTAACATTCAGAATGTGAATAGTCAAAGTATTTTTGTTCCATTTTATCTGAGGGTGGTCTGAGGGCACAAACCAAAAACCCAAACAAATAGCCCGTTTTAATACCCCTCGGAGCGCCCTAAAGCGCCCCTACTCCGATTAATGTAATTACTAGCCCTGCTAGCAACCCCAACTCGTTACGACTGCTTAAAGCTATCCCTAGCCCTAGCAGCACCAACGCTATCGCCATTCTTTGCGCTTGGCTTTCAGCTTTTTATACAGTACCTCAACCGCGATTAATTTGCCTCGCTTCCATGCAGCTCTGGCTTGCGTAAACATCATTTGTGCACCATGCGTGCCTACTTCATCAGCCATTACTGACATCTGATCTATAGTCTCGCTATTAATCATCATTGTTCGCCACCTCAACTACCTTTGCGCAATCGTCAATACTCATGCGCAATACATCCATGTTGCCAGTTACTTTGCTCTTTGCAACGTTAATCACTTTCTTTTTACCAGTTACTGCTTCAATGAATGTAACCTGCACCTTACCGCCATTTAGCTTAGCGGCTAGTAATTTGTTTTGTATGCTCATAAGTTTAAACCTTTCTTGATTGATTGCTGTATTAATAGTGCACATAACGTGCACGCTATTGTAAGTAGCATCATAGTCGCGCACTTAGCCAGGCTAGGGCCCGCTCCAAGTTTTGAATTTCTCGCTTGTATGATTCTATAATGCCGTAAGCTCTAGCGCGGCTTAGCAGTTTTTGTAGGTGTTCCTTTTCGTCTTGATTGTGCTTGATTGCCGCTTTCATAGCTGGCCTCTCCATTCGACTAACACCAATGATGTTGGGGCAGTACACTATATCGATACACTCAAACGCCCTTCTGACAAGCGCCTCATGCGCAGCCGTAGTCACACTGTAACCCCTGCTATTGATTAACACCACGCAGTCTACTTGTACGGCAAGTGGGTAATGCTCACCGTAGCTATATAGAACTCCGTCACGATGATACAAGTGACCTGCTTGTTTGTGCTCGTTAATGCCGTGTCTCCAGTTCTCTACTACTTGCTTGTTAGTTATCATTTTACCACCTTTGTTAATTTTCTGATTATTTCATTGTAATGGTCTTGACACGCTCGTTTGGCGGCTTCCATTGTGGGCTCACAGCCGCGTGCATCCTGTCTACCATACACCTCAGCCTTCCACACAAAGCAACTGTGATATTGGCTAACCACATACGTTATACATACATCATTGCACAAACCAATGCTGCACCTGTGCGACCTGTCAGGCTGCTCCTTCCACACTAGCTGAGGCACGCTTGTCTTTGTGCCGTACTTTTCTTCCAGCAATTTGAGTATAAACCTTTGCTGTGACTCGCCAAGTCTCAAGCGACAGCTAATTTCCTCGTCATCACTTTTTTTGCTTATGTATAAATTACCATCTGCATTGAATATATGAATATTCATGACTTTATCATTATAATCGCTCATACCTATCTACTCCGAAAACACGGCGTAATTGCCGTGTCTGTCTGTTAATATTGTCAGCTCGCTCTCTAAATCATCCATTATGCCGTATCTGTCTATGTTTATTGATAGCCGTTCTGATAGACCATCTATTTCATCCGCGTGGTAATAGTCTACTATTTCAGTCTTGGTTCTGAATGTATCCACATAATAATCTTCAGCTTCTTGTATCCAACTTACCCAACCATTTACGTGCTCAGCGTATGCCTCTATAGCGTATTGCTTATTCTCGCTTTGGCAGCCTATGTAGGCGGCCAATGTATTTACTTCATCCAAGGTTGTACCGGCCTCTACAGTTACTTCAAAATCATCCAAATCATATTCTAAATCTTCAGCGTAATAGTCACCATCTAGCTTTTTATCAAAATAATTGATTATGTCTATCTCTGCGTTAAACTCCATATCGAATGTGTGCTTTACGCCGTAAAGCTCTACTTCTAAATCAAAGTTAATCATTAGCCAATCGCTCCCATAACGAGCATTTGTGCATTCTTACCAACAAACGTCACTACTACGTTATCTGGGATTCCTTTTCCGGTTACCGCTTCATACTTCATGTATTTAGCGCCTATTGCTTTACATACATCCAGCGCACGTTTCATGTTCTCCATAGATAATGTGTAAGCTCTGGGTTCTGTGGGTGTTTGCTGTTCATCGGTTATCCTCTTGTAAGTTGACAAGTTATCTGTGCCGCTACGTAAGTCAACTTTAATGATGAAGTTTGAACCCGTGATCTCATTGCTGTCCAAACGCAATTCTACCGGCTCTTTTTTGGCGCACAAAGCTTTCCAATTTTTAAGCGTATTCTCACTGAGCGCTACACTGTAACAGCCTGTAACGCCCTCGCTGGACTCTATCACTGCACCCTCTATGCGTAAGCCTGCGTGACCGTGACAGGCGATCATGGTGCCACTATCCACATCAATTGCTATAGTGTTATGTATTTCGTGTAAGTCGCGCAGATATTTGTAATTTATACAGTGTGCAGCAGCTAGTAATTTTTCTGCGTCTAATTTGATGGTTTTCATGCTCTTTTTTCCTCGTTTTTCGTGTCAATGTGGAACCCATTATATTCACGTTTTGAATATTGTCAACATCTTTTTTTTTAAAATTCAGTGTATCAGTATACACGTATTATTATACCATTCAGATAGTGAATGCGATGAACCGACTTGACAAATGATTAAAAGTCTGAAATATGCCTTTTTTTCTGATTTTGTATAAAATGTGACCTTATCACATACTTTATAAGGGTTTGTGTAAGTATTTCATACACTTACGAGCAAGAACCGCAAGAAATGTCGCCAGAAAAGAACTTTTTATTCACTTTATCGGGGCGGGGGCACACCAAACCACCCCCAAAAACACTCCAAAAACCACCAAAAAAGCACCGATTCCCATTTATTTTTTATTGCTCACCAGCACAAACACATTTTGTGCTTAATTTTTAAGCAGAAAATAAAAGATCTACCCCCCCTTTAACACCACTTTAACACCACTTCCGCACCCCACTTCCGCACCAAAAAACCCTTATAAAACAGTAACAACCAAAAAATTTGCGAGATATATCCTATTTTCTGTGTGAGCGGAGAAGTATTTCTATAACATATATAAGTAAAACCAAAAAAAGTGCTGAGCGCTCACATTTGGCCTCAAAACTATCACTATTTCGCAAACGACTGATTTAATTAACAATTTTAGTGTGAAAGCCCCTGTTAAAGTCCTGCGGAAGTCCCCTGCTAACTATCACGCACGAGCACAAATAACTCAACAACACGATTCCCATTTGAGTTTCCCCTTTTTGCCCAAAAAAGTTTTTTTTGACACCACCCTCCCCACATGCTAGGCCAACAACTCAATTCAAATAATCCTTGACACACAAAATCTTTTGAATTAATATGCTCCCATCAAATCAGCAACACGGACACTCAAGCACAATGAACAACTACTTGTTTCAAAAGCTAAGGGCCACAGACCTGCCTTACACTGCGTATGTAAACAAAGCCGGTAGAGACATTCTAAAGACATTTATCAGCAATCACAGGCACATAATCTACTCAGGAACCAGCGAGCAGTTAGACAAGCTCTCTACAGGCTCAGGGGACTTTGATGCCGATGGAAATATTAAGCTTATAATAGCGGGATACCAGTCACTAAATGGAATCCCTTACACATACACCCTCAACATAGCCAAGCACTTTCACGTCACTGTGGAGGTGCCTACACATGAGGAGTTAGGAAGGGCCATACTTGAGGGTAAAGCCACAGTCATAGAGGTTTACGAGTCTATAGGCAACCAATACCTAGTAGATTACCAAGGGTTCAACCTTGTGGTTGACTATTTTGATGATGTCAGCACTCAAGAGCATACTAACCGCAATGATCCTTTACCAGCATTTCCCTACTCCAAAGAAATGCTCAAAGAAATGGGAGAAACTTATGATTAAAAAAACCACATCAGGAGTTATTCAGCACCATGAGTACGAGGGTGATCTTCACGTTTACATCGGAATAAGAAATCAGGATGGCTTGATCACAATTAGATTCATAAATGCTTTCACCGGATTGCCACTACTTCAATGTTGTAAATCAACCATGACCGGCTTTAAGTTTGACGAGATTACCAGTAATGCCGCAAGTCCAGAGCATGTATTTACGATATTAAGAAATTTCCTATTAAAGGACTCACAATGAACAGACAAGAATTTATCGAATGGCTGCCGGCTGATAAGCACAAATTCCACACTCAAGGGGATTGGCTTGTAGTAAGGTCCAAAACATTCGACTACCCTGGTCTTGAATCAGTCCCAGACTACACTATTTTTATCTCAAGTATGTGGACGGATCTTAGGTGTGAACATTTACCAGACAACTTAATATTTGAGTGCGGCGTTCACCCATTATTCCTCACAACTTACAAGACTAATTTTGTCGTTAATAATGCACGCTACATCCATTGCCCAAACCCTCCAGCAATAACTGAATATAAGGGCACAAAAGGGTACTTAGAGAGTATAGACGGAGATTTGATGTTTATCACGTCTACAAGACAAATGAAAGAATACAAAGTGCACAAAGCCTACTACTTTAATGGTGGTGAAATAAGCACCATGAGATCATGTTATGTAGCGAGGCTTGGTGATTACTCAGCTCACGGCGAGACAATAAAGAAGGCTATTGAAGATGTATTTTTCAAGAAGGCCGTAGAAGATGTTGACCAACCTAGCATCATTGAAGGTATAAAAAAATCTCAGTTGGTTTCAAAGAACGACTATAGGCTCTTGACGGGTGCCTGCTCGCTCGGCTGTGACCGTTTTATTGAAGAACACGGCTTGACCTATCCTGTCCCCCTGGATACTTGTAAAGAGCTGGTAGGCGACGCCTACGGTGGGCAGAAATTTTTGGAGTTAATATCGTGAATAAAGAAGACAGCAAGAATTTAAGGCATCTGGCCCAGCTACTAGCTCACATTGCAGGCAATTGTGACTTAGACAAAACAATAAAAGTTCAGTCTAACACTTTTGAGGTCACAATAAAGCCTATAAGTGAAGAGCTACCAGAGGGTGTTAAAAAAGGGTATCTGCACACACTAAACACCCTCGCAGAAGACTACACTCCAGCCATGTGCGCCTACTACTTTGCACAAGTATCTTCAGTCGAAGATGGCAGGGCATCACTAGAATATTGGTTATCAAAAAAAGGTATTGAATTATGAGTGATTATGCTTTCTTGATAAAGCGCGAAGGCGGGTACTGCA
>JBMYXZ010000028.1:0-14638 GCA_049608925.1 Alphaproteobacteria bacterium
AACAGCTGTGCAGTCCATTTGAATTACCTGCACTTTTGGCTTTTTCCAAAAGCGAATCAATGAGTCTATTTTAACCACCAATGCAGGCGTGTAGCTGCAAGAAGATCGATTCTCACCAAGTTCAAAGTTATGTAACCAAGCTGCATGCTGTGCTTCAGGATCATTTTCAGGCAAGCAGTCGTTACCTTCTAGTGACACAGAGGCAATAACATTAAAGCTATATAAAAAAGCCAATAATAATAAAATATAACGTGCCATATGATTTAAATGCAATACTCTATATTTTAAAACATCTATAATAATATTTAAATAAAGTAAAATAATTTGTTATTTCTGTTTATCTTTTTTTTGTTAATGGAGACTTTATGAGGTATTTTCTATTTATTTTATTTATATCCCAATTTTGTGTACTAAATCCTGTTTTAAGCTCAGAAGAAGGTCAGAATGGTAGACCAGAGAAGAAACGAAAAATTCTCAGTTCAGACACGATAATATTCAAACTGCCAAAATCAGTCGTTTCAGAGATATTCTTCAGGCTTGATCATAAAAGTGCGGGTGCATTAGCCTGTACATCAAAGCATTTTAATGGCATCTGGCAAAATCTACCATGTTTCAAGATACCAACGCTTCAGGGTGAAAGCAGGGCAAAAATGAATAAATTGCGTTTTCAAATAATGCGTGAATTCAAATCAGAGAAACTCTGCAGAACCTCTATAGAAAAGCATCTGGCACGGGCGATATTGATTGAGGATTTATGCCCAAGAAAGCTGATAAGCTTTGATGATACAAGCATTAAATCTATTTGGCTGGGGTATATAGAAAAGCCTGAAAGCTACGCAGAAAAGGTTTTCAAACTATTCCTTGAACATCGCAGCATGCATTTTTTTGGCTTTTATCTGATGTATATGGGGGTGCAAGATTCACTGCATGATGGCTTTCTTGTTGATCATTATTTTGAGTCAGGAAGACTGATACAAAGTGCCTTTTTAATGCACATCAGAGCCCCTAGTAAGGACCCTTACACTTTTCATATAAAGAAGAAACTGAAGATAAATGACTTGGTTCTAAAAGCCAGGCTTTATTTATGGGCAGGAGAGTACTACACAATGCAGTGGAATTTCGCTGTAGCCAAAAAATATGACCTAAGAAAATACAATATTCTCATTGCAAATTGCTTTATCAAGGCGGCTAGTTGTTCCGTTATGCGCAAAAGACAGAAACTATTTCTTAAGTGCGTGGAAAATCTTTTCCATATTCATCGAATTTTGGATGATCAAAAACATCAGAATTCAATATATCAAATGCTTATGAAACAGTTTTCAGGGGATCAATTCCCAGAAAACTACAAACGCCTGCGTGAGTGGTATTTAGAAGGTGGAAAAGAAGGCCTATACCGTGTTGATAAAAACGAAAGAGGAAGAATCTTGCGAGAGATCGAAGAAGTACAGAATCAGGAATGGGCCGCAAAGTAGGCAAACCCATTCCTTACAGCATTATCCGTGCTTGCTTCCTTGTGGAGTAGGTGTTGCACCTGCAGTTTGCTGTGGATGTGTTCTGCGCCATTCATGTGCGAAACTTGGACACATTTTTTCGCAGGCACGGTATATGTTGGAATCTTCCTTGATATTTGTGCTGCGGCACACTGTCGAACAGCCATGCGCAATCAATGGACCACATTTTGAATCGTTGGGTTGCTGTGCGCATCCAATAAATTCTTCATTAGTGATTGTTCTATTTCCAAAGAAGTTTGTTTTCGCCATGGTTGGCGCAGAAGCTAATAAGCAAGCTGCAAAGACAATAGCATGTTTCAACACGATAATTTCTCCCTGTATTTATTTTACACTATATTATTAAACAAATTTTCCCCAAGGTCAAACCTTCCTGCGGGGATGAAACTGTGCATAGGTTTTCTGCAGTGCAACATCCTCAATTTCCGTATATTTTTGAGTCGTTGATAAAGATGCATGGCCCAATAATTCTTGAATAGTTCGCAAGTCTCCACCTTCTGCTAATAAATGGGTTGCAAAGCTGTGGCGCAAGCTATGCGGTGTAGCGGTTTCAGGCAGCCCCATAGACTGTCTTACAAATCGCATGGCTTTTTGCGCAACTGTTGGATGCAAGCGTTTTCCTTTACTCCCAATAAAGACAGGGTCTGATGCCACACATCCATCAGGTCGCAAAGTCAGGTATGACTCCAGCTTTTCTTTTACTTGTGGGAGCAGGGGAACAAGACGTTGTTTCTGCCGCTTTCCAGTAATTACCATCATGTTATCTTGCGGTATGTCCGCAATATTAAGATCAAGCGCCTCGCTGATACGCAATCCTGCACCATATAGCAAGCTGAATAAGGCAATATCTCGCGCTTGAATCCAAGGCTCAGTCGCGGCACTAGCAGGGTTGCCAGTAATCTCTAGTGCTTGTTCTTGTGTAACAGGGCGTGGCAGCGAGTTCTTTTGCCGGGAGGCGCTAACTACCGCAAGCTGTGGGTTATGAAAGCCATGGTGGCGTTCCAGATACGTGCACAGATTGCGCAGCACAGATAACGCGCGCGCATTAGATCTGGCGGAAATACCTTCTCTTAATCGGTGCGCAAGGAAAGATCGAAAGTCTCTGGCCAGCAATGATTCCAACTTTTTTTGAGAGAGTTTTTCTCCCAAATGTTGGTGCATGAAAGCGCAAAATTCCTTCATGTCCTGTAGGTAATTATAGCGTGTATGCTCTGACAGGTTGCGCTCAACCTGCAGCCAGCGTTGCCATTCCTCCAATCGCTGGAAAAAAGAGGGCTCCACATGCACAGATATTGTCGCAAATAGAATTTCATAGCGTTGTGGAGATATTTTCATCTATAGGGGAAGCTCGTGCGCATGAATATCGTGGGCAGAAAATTCTGCCATAATGCTTTTGGCGGTTAGCTCTTCCTCTGAATTACGTACATGCACCCACAACAGCAATCCGCCGCGTTCAAGCTGGTATTGAATATGCTCTGCCTGGTTCAGCTCCATAACTTTGCCAAAGCTGTCGCCAATCAAACCACCCATGCCGCCCCCTAAAAGGCCAGCAATAACGGCCCCTGCGAGCGTGCCGCCAGTCATAACGATGCCACCAGCAGCCGCGGCTGCACCAAGATACATCAAGCCACCCAGCAGGCCGCTGCGCACAGATGTAGTCGAGTCCACCGACGTATACGCTTGACGCGGAACATTCGGGTCGTCTTCAAGTTCTTGGATTTTTTTAAAGCGATGCCCCAGCTTTTCTTCAACGGCTTCTTGGCTTGCCAGAAGGCTAATAGAACGGCGTTCAAACCCTTGCTTGACCAAATGGTCAACGGTTTTATCGAGAGCATCTGATGTATCAAAGACACCAACTACTTCCCGGATTGTTAGATTTTTATCATGCATGACTAGGCCGATTTCTGTTCTTCTTTACTTCGATTATACACGCTTACATAATGTCCGAACAGAGGGCTTTTAATATTGAATTTAACCACCAGCATTCTGGTAACAGTACCACCGATAATGACTGCTATGACGCTGTACAGAATTTCATCAGGGTTCATGCGGTCGCGTTGCCAGATTAAGAACAAGCTGAACAGCAAGCCCCAAAGTAACGCGATCTCTGCATAGACTTCTCCCATCAATGCCATAATGTACTTATCGCTGCGGAATGTATCGCGCAGAATGCCACCACCAGCACCCGTTATGGCGGCTAGTAACGGGCCCCAGAGCCATAAAGGACCAGCCTTCGTCATTAAGGCAACGACGACGCCGATCACGGTGAAAGCTGCCAGACCTAGTGAATCTGCGAATGTGTAGAGCCCGTCCAATAGCTTGCGAGTCTGATTGGTAGAAAAGGGGGCTCGAATCCATTTCACAATGATGAAACCTATGATCACAGTTGCCAGAACTGCAAGGATGTACATCGGTGTGGACAGAATAGCAATGGGCTGTCGGCTGACCAAAATATCGCGCATTATACCTCCACCCATAGCTGGCAGGGCAGCAATCACAAAGGTTCCAAATAAGCTGGCGCGCTCGCGATATGCAACCAGCAAGCCCGAAATAGCAAAGGCAATCGTGCCTAGCAAGTCAATTAACAAGAACCACTTCTCATCAATGGTCTGCAGCAGCAATAGCGGAAATAGGTAATCATTGATTATCTGGCCATACTCGCCTGTGGACTTTAGTTGCGTAATGCCTTCATTAATTTTTTCAACCGTTTCTGGTGTGGTAGACTTTTTGCTGAAAACAAAATGCACAGGGATTTTATTGGGCAAGGGAATTTCACGCACGCTACGGCCCACACCAAGACGCCAAATCATTGTGGCTGCCACGATACGATCAGCAAAAACGGCGTCAATCTGACCATTCAGTAGCATGCGAAAGTTATCTTGGTCATAATACGAGGACACAATATGATCTTTATTAGCCGGGTCTTTAATAAAGTCATTAATTTCGGGCTCGGTATAATAATACCCCTGTATGATGCCGACTTTCAAATTCTGTTCTTTGATCGTCTCGAGAATAGTCTTGATGTCAGTGTGCCGCATTCCATCTTCACGGCGCACAATAACAGCATTCATCTCGCTGCGGTATGGTAAGGAATAATATACGTGCTCGGCGCGCTCAGCGTTATAGGAGGCACCACCTGCCATATCAAGCTTGCCTGTTCTTAGGTTATCAATGAAGGACCCCCAAGTATTGCGTTGAAACTGCACAGAAAGGCCCGCATTCTTTGCTATGACTTTGACCAGCTTGGCGTCTAGCCCGGTCAGGACTTCTATACCATTACGGTCTTCTATATATTGATATGGATCCCATGGATACCATCCTACACGCAAATCGTCTGATGCTTGCAAAGCGCCAGAAAGCAACGATAGAAGGACAATAAAACGTATCAGCATAGTCATAAGAAAATAGAGTAATAGGATGCCAAACAAGAGGCAATCAGAAAATTTTTTAAATTCCTACTTGCATTGGACAGGCGAGGTTTCTACACTCCAATCGTATTAAATTAGCTCCAGGAAGGATCTTATGGGCTTTGAATGGCTTCTGACCTACGTTCTACCATTTTTGGTAATTCTCAGCGTTGTGGTGTTTGTCCACGAACTAGGACATTACCTGGTTGCAAAAGCTAACGGCGTGAAGGTTGAGGTATTTTCTATTGGCTTTGGCCAAGAGATATTTGGCTTTGACGATAAATCAGGTACGCGCTGGAAGTTTTCATGGATTCCTCTTGGTGGCTACGTCAAAATGTTCAGCGACGAAAATGCTGCAAGTCAGCCTAGCGAAGACGCTATCTCGAAAATGACGGATGAGGAGAAAAAAGGATCCTTGTTCCACAAGACTGTTTGGCAGCGTATGGCTGTATCTGCAGCGGGACCTGCGGCGAACTATATCTTTGCGGTGTTTGTGCTAGGGCTGCTGTACACCTTTTCAGGGCAGCGTGTTCCTGCCGATGTTGCGAAAATCGGTATAGTTGCTGTTGGCAGCGCGGCAGAGCAGGGCGGCTTGAAGACCGATCTTGTTATAAACACTTTTGATGGTGTGCCAGTAAGTTCATTCGAAGAGCTGGTAAAGGTTGTGCGCGAACGTCCTGGCAAAGAAAGTGTTGTAACAGCCACTGATCCTGAATCTGGACAAATTGACCAGTTTATGATTACGCCAACGCCCACAGAAGAACGCGATGAAGATGGAAACACCGTTACCGTCGGTAAGCTGGGTGTCAGCCAAGGTGTTGTTTTGGAAAAACGTAACATTCTAGTTTCCTGGTGGTATGGTGCAAAAGATTGCGTGCGCGTAACTGTTGGAACTCTTAAAGCTGTTGGTCAGATGATTGCCGGCACCCGATCAACAGATGGTCTTAGTGGACCGATTGGTATTGCGCAAATGACAGGACAGGTTGCGTCGGCTGATTTGGCAGCGTTCTTCTGGTTCATGGCCTTTTTGTCTATCAATCTTGGTTTGATTAATTTGTTCCCTATCCCCGTTTTGGATGGTGGACATCTGCTGTTCTACTCAATAGAAGCTGTACGCGGAAAGCCTCTCAGCCTAAAGGCGCAAGAAATAGGTTATCGCATTGGGGGAACATTTGTTTTAGGGCTGGTTTTGCTGACCACTTGGAATGATTTAGCAAGGCTGGATGTGGTTTCATCTGTTAAAGGCTGGTTTGGACTTTAATCAACAACAACACGTGTAAGTAATAGGAATAGTATGAAAACTCTTAGAAATTCGATTGTGGCCGGTATCGCCGGTATCGCTTTTGCAGCACAGGTCATGGCTGCTAATGTTGTTAAAAACATAGTCGTTAATGGCAACCAACGTATTGAAACATCTACCATTACTAGTAAAATTAACGTAGACGAGGGCGACAGCGTCACCCAAGAGAAGCTTGGGAATATGGTCTCTGACTTGTTTCGTACAGGTTATTTTGCTGACGTAGACGTTGATATGAAGGGATCAACATTGATGATCAATGTTGTGGAAAACCCTATTGTCAGCCAGATTTTCTTTGAAGGAAATGACGAGCTTGACGACGATATCTTGATGGAAAACATCCGTTTGCAGCCACGTGTTGTCTATACTGTTGCAAAGTTGAAAGATGATACCAAGACGATCAGTGATATCTATCGTATTAAGGGACACTTTGCGGCAAAGGTTACACCGCAAATTATTCGTCGCGAGCAAAATCGTGTAGACATCGTTTTCAAGATCGATGAAAAAGAAGCCACTAAAGTTGAGAAGATCATCTTTATCGGTAACGATAGCTTCAGTAGCGGCAAGCTGAATGAAGTCATCATGACTAAAGAATCTCGCTGGTACCGCTTTTTCTCCAGCACAGATACATACGATCCTGACCGTATGGCATATGACCAGGAAAAATTGCGCCAGCATTATATGCACCACGGCTATGCAGACTTTCGCGTGAAGTCAGCTGTTGCTGAACTAACACCTGATCATAAAGAGTTCTTCATTACATTTACGCTGCATGAAGGCGAACGCTATCAATACAGCAATGTGAATGTTGTCTCGAACATTGGCGATATTGATGCGTCGCTGTTGGAGTCTTTTGTGACGATGAAGGCTGGCGACTGGTTCAGTTCATCTGAAGTTGATGATGTTGTGAAAGACATCAACCGCTTCATGGGCAAGAATGGTCATCCGTTTGTTAAGATCAACCCAATCAAAAAACTGGATCGCGTCAATCACACAGTTGATTTGACATTTGAAGTCAACCAGGGACCGCGTTTGTATGTGGGTCGTATCTCTATTGCTGGTAACTTGCGTACGGACTCTGACGTTATCCGTAGGCAGATGCTGTTGTTCGAGGGTGATGCACTGAATGACTTCCTATTGAAGCAGTCAGAACTTCGCATCAAAGCACTGCGTTTTTTTAAAGACGTAAAAATTAAGCAGCAAGCTGGTGAGACTCCTGATCTTGTTGATCTAGTTATCGAGCTTGACGAAGAAGAATCAACTGGTGAAATGTGGATCGCCGGTGGGTATTCAACCGCTGAAGGTGTTGTCGGTGACGTCGGGTATCACGAAGCAAACTTCTTAGGCCGTGGGCAAGACTTGCGTGTCAAGTTCAGCCTATCTAAAAAGCGTGAGAACTTTGATATCAGCTTTACCGAACCACATTTCCTAGATCGCAATATCGCGGCTGGTTTTGATGTGTATAACTATGCTTCTAAGCGCTATTTTGACTCAAGCTTTGAACATAAGCGTACTGGTGTTGACTTGCGCTTTGGCTATTATTTGGCAGATTACCTATCACAGAACTGGCGCTATACCATTCGTCAGGACAAGGTCACGGGCATTCGTCTTGGCGCTTCACGCTTTATTATCAGAGAATCTGGAAGTGCAATCACATCGATGATCACACACACGTTGATCTATGACCGACGCGATAGTGTGGTTAACCCGACGAAAGGGTATTACGTTGGTATGACCAACCAGGTTGCAGGTCTTGGTGGTGATGTTCGCTACTTCAAGAACGAAGGCTTTGGTGGATACTTCATCACTTTCTTCGAGGATGTCGTGCTTGGCCTGACTGGGTCGACAGGTTTCGTTGAAGGCTTTGGCAATGACGACGTGCGCATTGTTGACCGCTTTAATATGGGTGGTGATGGATCTCTACGTGGTTTCCGCGAAAGTGGTGCTGAACCTCGCGATATGTTGTCTCTTGACCCATTGGGTGGTAAGAAATTCTATCTTGCAACCGCGGAAGCTGTCTTCCCAATTGGTCTGCCAAATGAATTTGGCATCAAGGGGAGCGTCTTTGCTGAAATGGGTAGTGCTTGGGATGTAGAAGAGCCTGCTGCCTTCATCAGGAACGATAGCGCTAGCCCACGAGCGGCAGTTGGTGTTGGTCTAAGCTGGAACTCTCCAATTGGACCGTTGCGCATTGACTTTGCTCGTGCTATAAGGAAGCGTGATTCGGATAGAACAAAAACAATCCACTTTGGAATGTCAACGAGGTTTTAACATGAAGAAAACACTACTATTTAAGACTCTACCAGCTATTTTGCTTGCGTCTGCGGTTGCGACTGCACCAACTTTTGCGGCACCTAGTTCAACATCATCAAGCGCAAGCACTACGCAGCGCATTGGTGTACTGAATGTTAACAGCATCATTACAAGCTCCACAGCAGCTAAAGAAGTATCCAAGCAAATGGATGGTCTTCGCAAAGCAGCTCAGGACAAGATTTACAATCGTGAATCAAAGCTTCGTGATGAAGAGAAAAAGCTAATGGATCAGCAAAAGACATTGTCGCAGGCTGAATTTGATAAGCGCAAAAAAGCTTTTGATACTAAAGTTGCTGAATTGCAAAAAGAGATCATGATCCAGAATAATGATCTACAGCGCGCGGCACAAGGTGCAATGGAACAGATCCGTACAGGCGTTGTTGAAGTTGCAACAGCAGTTGCAAAAGAACGCGGTTTTGATCTGATTTTGCCATCATCATTCCCAGTTTACTTTGATGATACCCTAGATGTAACTACCGAGATCGTCGCGCGTTTGAACAAAAAGATCCCAACTATGAAAGTTGCGACTGAGCGTTCAAAGACAACATCTAAGAAGACTGCAAAGTCATAAGGGAGTTACATGGCTGACGATCGATTTTTTACCAGGGTTGATCCGATAACCTTAGAAAAGGTTCTGGAAAAGTCTGGCGCAAAAATATATCCGCCAAGAGCAAAAGGGGTGTCGCATGACACCCTTTTTCGCGATGTGGCACCTCTTGATACAGCAACATCTGATGATATTGCTGTTTTTCACAATTCTAAGTATGCTGATTCCCTGCGCCTGACCAAGGCTGGTGCTTGCTTTGTCACCGAAAGGGATGCTGACAAATGCCCAGCTACGTGCTTTCCCATTGTAACAGATACGCCATACCGTGCATTTGCGGCCATTGCCACTGCTTTATACCCACAATCACTGCAGCAAAACTTTACCGGTCAAGGCACAGTTGATCCCTCGGCTATAGTTGCTAAATCCGCTTCTCTTGCACCTGGCGTCACTATTGGTCCAGGGGCTGAAATTGGTGAGCACGTCCAAATTGGGCCGAACACGGTTATAGGTCGTGGAGTTGTAATAGGTGACGGTTGTTCGATTGGTGCAAATGCCACAATTACGCATACCATTATGGGCCGTGGCTGCATGGTATATCCAGGTGCACAAATTGGTCAATCTGGCTTCGGATTTTTTATGGATGACAAAGGTCACATTTCAGTGCCTCAACTAGGGGCAGTCATTATAGAAGACGGCGTTGAAGTAGGGGCAAACTCTACAATTGATCGTGGCAGCGGTCATAATACACATATTGGTGCAGGATCACGTATCGATAACTTGGTGATGATTGCGCATAACGTCAAGCTAGGTAAGGGCTGTGTGATAGTTGCTCAAGTTGGCATTTCTGGTAGCACAGAAATCGGAGATTTCTCGGCAATTGGCGGCCAAGCAGGCGTTACAGGACATCTGAAAATTGGCTCAGGCGTTCGTGTTGCTGCGCAAAGTGGTATTATGCGCGATATAGAAGATAACCAAACTGTTGGAGGGTCTCCGGCGGTTTCAGCGCGTCAGTGGCACCGCCAAACTGTTGCGCTTGAAAAATTAGCAAATAACAAGTAAATTAGCCCATTACGAAATAGAGGATTGTATACCATGACTCAAACAAATGTGATTGCAATGAATGATTCAAAAGCACCATCAGATTTGACTTTAGACGTTGAAGACATCAAGCGTTTAATCCCGCATCGTCCACCGATGTTGTTGATTGACCGTCTGCAAGAAATCGTCCCAGGTGAAAGCGCCGTTGGTATTAAGAATGTAACAATTAACGAGCCCTTCTTCCCAGGGCATTTCCCCGAGCGTCCCGTTATGCCAGGCGTACTGATTGTTGAAGCCCTTGCGCAAACCGCAGGTGCTCTTGTAATGCATACACTGAATCATGAGGATGCAAAAAAGCTGGTGTATTTCATGTCTATTGAAAATGCTCGTTTCCGCCGTCCTGTAACACCAGGCGATTCAATTCGCTTGTGTGTTGAAAAAGTCCAACAGCGTTCAAACGTTTGGAAGTTTGGTGGAAAGGCCGTCGTTGATGGCAAGGTATATGCAGAAGCAACCTTTACAGCAATGATCAGCGATCAATAATTAAGGATACGTTTTTATGTCTACGAATATCCATCCAACGGCAGTTGTCTCGGACAAAGCCACTATAGGGGATAACGTCACAATCGGCCCTTACAGCATCGTAGGTGATGAGGTAAAGCTGGGTAATGGTGTTGAACTGAAGTCTCACGTGGTGATTGAAGGTAACACTGAAGTCGGTGACGAAACTGTAATCTATCCCTTTGCGTCGATTGGTATGATTCCGCAGGATAAAAAGTTCGCAGGCGAGAACTCTCGCCTGATCATTGGTAAGCGCAACCGTATTCGCGAATATGTGACTATGCAACCAGGTACCGAAAGTGGTGGCTTGGTTACGCGCGTAGGAGACGATGGCTTGTTTATGGCAGGCGCTCATGTGGCCCATGACTGTATCATCGGCAACAACGTTATCCTATGTAACCATGCAACTTTGGCGGGGCATGTTGAAATGGGCGATCACTCGTACATCGGCGGACTAGCCGCTGTTCATCAGTTTGTACACATTGGTCATCATGCTTTTATTGGCGGCATGGCCGGCATTAAGAATGATGTCATCCCATATGCATTGGTAATGGGACGTCCTGCTAATCTTTCTGGTCTTAATATTGTTGGCCTTAAGCGTGGCGGCGCATCCGGTGAGGAAATTCGTGCGATGATGCGTGCCTATGATCGCTTGTTTGATCGTGATGATCTGACATTGGCTGAACGTATTGAAGACGTGAAAATCACCTATGCAGATGATGACAAAGTCATGGATATCGTTGATTTTATGGCAAAAGATACGGCACGCCCCATGTGTTTGCCTGCGGCGAGCTAAATGACTAAGACAACGCTAGGAATTATTGCGGGCCAAGGTGATCTGCCAAAGCAACTGATTGAAGCTTGCCAATCACAGAACCGTCCTTGCGTTGTTGTTGCCTTTCCCGGGCTAACAGATCCCGAAACCGTTGAAAATATCCAACATACCTGGCTGCCCTTGGGTCAAGTTGGCCAAGCACTTGACTACTTCAAGCAGTCTCAAGTCCAAGAGCTTGTGATGGCAGGGGCAATACGCCGCCCATCGTGGAGCGAAATACGCCCCGACTGGCGCGGTGCCAAGCTGATGCACAAGCTGATGACTGGCCCGCAGGGAGACGACAGTATTCTAACAGCCATTATTGGCGAGCTGGAATCAGAAGGCTTCTCCATCCGGGGAGCAGACGAAATCATTGGCAATGATATATTGGCTGCCGCAGGGGTGTTAGGACAACACAGCCCATCTGACCAAGCATTGCAGGACATTGCATACGGCAAGCAAGTTCTGAAAACCATTGCTGGCCTTGATATAGGGCAGGCTGTAACTGTGCAGCAAGGAATGGTTTTGGGGATTGAAGCCATTGAAGGCACGACCGAACTGATCGATCGGTCAGGCACCGTTAAGCGCCCAGGAGACGCCCCCGTCCTGGTTAAAATGGGCAAACCTCAACAGGACAGACGTGCAGATCTTCCTACAATTGGACCGGACACAATTGATCAATTGCATCAGGCTGGCTTCCAGGGCTTGGCTGTAGAAACCGACACCGTACAAATTCTCGATCAAGCCGCTGTAATAGCCCAGGCGGATCAACATCAGCTTTTCATTATTGGTATCCAGCATGACTAAGAAGGTGTTTGTCCTTGCTGGCGAAGCATCTGGAGATTTACTCGGCGCCGAGGCCATGCAGGCAATCAAACACCAAACAAATGGCGATGTTCAGTTCCGCGGAGTAGGTGGCAAACAAATGCAAGCAGAAGGCTTGGAGAGTTTGTATCCTATGACAGATCTGTCGGTAATGGGTCTTTTCGAAGTACTGCGGCGGCTTCCAACACTTATCAAGCGTATGCTGCAAACCGAAAAAGCAATTCGCAGCTGGCAGCCAGATCTAATTTTGACTATAGACGCCCCAGATTTTTCCTTTCGTCTGGCCAAGCGTGTGCGCGACACCGGTATCAAGCATGTACATTATGTGGCACCGACTGTGTGGGCTTGGCGACCAGGACGCGCGAAGAAGATAGCAAAGCTGATAGATCATCTGTTGGCAGTACTGCCGTTTGAACCACCATACTTTGAAAAAGAAGGACTGCCTTGCACATACGTCGGCCACCCTGTATCGCGGTTAGGCATTGATACGATAGACCGCCAACAGTTCCGCATCCAACATAATATAGCGGCCGAGACGAAGCTATTATGCATGCTGCCAGGAAGTAGGGAAGGGGAAGTGACCCGTCTTTTGCCTGTGTTTCAAGAAACAGTTAAGCGCTTACGGCAAGATGATCCTGATTTAAAAGTCGTGGTGCCCCTGGCAGATACTGTTGCAGATAAAGTAAAATCGCTTATAAACATGGATGTTATTTACACAAATGGCGAGCAAGAAAAATATGCTGCTATGCGAGCCAGCGATGCAGCGTTGGCTGCCTCGGGTACGGTCAGCCTGCAATTAGCAATGGCAGAAATACCTTTTGTAATTGGGTATAAGATGAACCCCATAACGGCTTGGCTGGCTAAAAAAGTGGTCAAGGTACCATCCATGACCTTGGTGAATTTACTGCTTGATAAGCCAGTAGTGCCAGAATTCTTCCAAAATGATTGCACCTCTGTGCGTTTATGCCAGGCCCTTCAAGATTGCTTTTCCCCCTCCAAACGTACAGCATTTTTGAAAGACCTAAAGGAAGTAAAGCAGAAGATTGAATCTAGCAATAATTTCTTGTATTTATCATAAAAAATACTATATTTTCTGCAATGTTTCTTGTACTTGGTGCCCAATGAATTTCAAATTTCTTCCTGTTTTTATTTTTGTCATGTTGATTTCTACAAGCATAATGGCTTCTGATAGTAAAAGATGGAGCTGCGAAGACTTTTGTCAGCGGTTTGACACTGCTCAACAGCTTCATAAAGAGTATTGGCAAAAACTGCAGCCAGCATATTGGTAATAGAATTAACCATTACATAAGAGAATTATCCATGTGTATTTGTTTAGTTGAGCGGACTGTACAAGAAAATATGCGTCTCGAAAGCTATGAATCGTGCGAAATATATGTTTCTTCTCGCAACACCCTAAGACAATTAAGGCGAATACCAAGTACAAAAAAAATCTTGATTTTATATTTTTAATGATTATTATAAAAAATATTACTTATATTATAATTGGTGACCTATGAATTTTAAATTTTTATATATATTTATCTTTTCGATATTTGTTTCAACTACTCTTATAGCTTCTGATAGATCAAATCCAGACTATAAAGAACTTTCTCGTTTGCTGGAGCTAGATCGGAAGGGGCAGACAAAACTTTGGAAAGAAATGCTGCCAGAAATATTAATCGAGAGAAGCAGCGGAAATGATAAGTTTCAAGAATTATTAAAAACAAGAAAAAAAGCAATCAATAATTTCAATATTAATAACGCTAAATTACAGAGATATATAAAAGATAAAAGCGCTTTCACAAAAAAAGATATGCGTGAAATTGCATTAAATATGTACTCTAGTATGGAAACAATAAACAATTGTATCAATGAAACTGAAAAGATCTTTAGACAGTGGTGCATAATTAAGTCTATGGGGCAAAATATTGTGGAATGTGATATCACCCCGTTTGTTATGCGCTTCAGAGAGATTAAGAACACAAATAATATGTTGTTTTTAAAACTCTTAATTAAAAGAGTATGCATGCCAGCGCATATACCTGGCTTTATGATAGAGAGACAGATAGAAAAACCAACCTTAACTAAAAACACAGTAGTTCTTAAAAAAAATAAACACAAAGGGGTGAAAATAGTTAGATCAACAAAAAAGAAGAAAAAAATTAGCCAGATGAACAAGGCTTACAAAGAAATATTTTCAACACAAATAACAAGATTTAGAAAAGTTCTTTACACGGAAAGTGGTAGTGACCCCACCCTAATTCCATGGCTGATAAATGAGTTTAATAATATAGTTGCAAACAAAAAACAAATAGATATAAAGCAATA
>JBMYXZ010000029.1:0-14498 GCA_049608925.1 Alphaproteobacteria bacterium
CGACAGCTTAGACGCAGCACCTGGAACCGTCAGCCAAGTACGCGCCTGTACTCTCGAACTGATTCGCACCGCCAAAAAGTATAATCACACCATCTTACTGGTGGGCCATGTCACAAAAGAAGGAGTGATTGCCGGCCCGCGTGTGTTAGAGCATATGGTCGACGCTGTATTATATTTCGAGGGTGACAGAGGACATCATTTCCGAATTTTGCGCGCCGTTAAAAACCGCTTTGGTGCCACAGATGAAATCGGTGTTTTTGAAATGGGAGAAGAAGGCCTGCGCGAGGTTAAAAACCCGTCAGCTCTTTTCCTTGCCGAGCGCTCTGGCAACGTCAGTGGATCAGCCGTGTTTGCTGGCATGGAAGGCACGCGTCCAGTCTTAGTTGAAATCCAAGCGCTTGTTGCACCTTCTCCGCTAGCAACGCCTCGACGTGCCGTTGTGGGATGGGATAACAACCGCTTGTCCATGGTCCTGGCAGTATTGGAAGCGCGCTGTGGGGTCGTTCTTGCAGGCAAAGATGTATACTTAAATGTTGCAGGCGGCCTGCGTCTTAATGAACCAGGGGCAGACCTTGCGGTTGCAGCTGCCCTAGTTTCTGCCCTTTCCGGCATCCCAACACCACAAGAATCGGTAATCTTTGGCGAGATCGGCCTTTCAGGCGAGGTACGGGCTGTAGGTCATACTGACATTCGGTTAAAGGAAGCATCGAAACTGGGATTTGAGTGTGCTATCATACCACAACAGCGTAAATCTTTGGGGCAAGTTGCCAAGAATTTGAAACTGAATGAAATGACCTATCTCCAAGATATTTTGTCACTCTTTCAGTCATCCGACCAACCCAAACTTAAGGAAGTACAAGGATAGATATGCCAGATTTTAATTACGTAGATTTATCAATTTTTGCCCTGTTGGTGTTGTCCGCCATCATTGGCATGATCCGTGGCCTAACAAGAGAGGCTTTAGGCATTGCAGGCTGGGTGGGTGCATTCTTTGCAACGCTTTATAGCATTCCCTATTTACGCCCACACATACTACCATCCATCAAAAACCCTTTCATTACTGACTTGTTAATAGCAACAGTTGTTTTTTTAACCACATTGGTCATTCTGAATGTAATCAGCAACAAAATCTCGCTGCGTGTGCGTGGCAGTATCCTGGGAGGGCTTGATCGCTCGCTTGGACTGTTCTTTGGTGTATTACGCGGTGCCGTGTTCATGTGCATTGCCTTTTTGCTGATCAGTATCGTTTGGGAACCAGATAGCTGGTCACCCCCCTTTAAAGAAGCAAAATCTATGCCCTACATTTCACAGGGATCGCACATTCTAAGACGTCTTGTGCCAGAAGATGCTGTGGAGAATTTGGGGTTTAATATTAAATCTTCATCTGCGTATTTTAACTATCAAACCCCCTCTGCTGATGATCTGGTGATGAAACTATCTCATCCAGAGCCCGCAGCAAACACCTCTGATGACTACGATGGTTATGGCTTTGATGCATCGGGTGATATGGACCGCCTGACAGGATCAGCTGACGACTAATGCGCGTAATCGGAGGAAAATTCCGCGGCATGCGTCTTCAGCGTCCCCCGGAAAGCATTACACGTCCAACTATGGATCGTGTGCGTGAATCTATTTTCAACATGCTAGCCCACTATGACGGTGATGATTTGCTGCAAGATGCTGTTGTGGTTGATGCTTTTGCTGGCAGTGGTGCTCTGGCAATCGAGAGCCTATCGCGTGGCGCCAAGAAAGCGTATCTTTTTGATATTAATTCTAAACCACTTGCCATCATTCGTCAGAATTTGGATAAAGTTGGTGTATCGGAAGAACAAGCCATTCTGATGAAAGCCAGTGCCATCCGCCCCCCTAAAGCACCAGAGCCCGCGACCTTAGTCCTGCTAGACCCGCCATTTGGCAAGAACTTAACACCAAAAGCCATGATCGCCCTGAAAGATCAAGGATGGATCAATGGTGATACAATAATTATGGCTGAAATAGAATGCCGAGAAGATGTGAACTTACCAGCAGGGTTTAAAATACTTGACCAGCGCCTGTATGGCACGGCCAAGGTATTTTTTATGCAAGCGGATCAATAGTTTTTCAAAACCTCAATACGCTTTTCGATTGGTGGGTGGGTGCTTAAGAACCCTAGATATGCTTTTTTGTTATCAAACAACATAAACTTCATATCAGAAGAAATGTCCTCAATATGAGAGTTACCAGAAATCTTCTGAAGGGCGCCAATCATCGCTTCTTTGTCTTTTGTTAAAACGACAGCACCTGCATCTGCCATAAACTCGCGTTTGCGAGATATCGCAAGTTTGGTAAGGAATGCCGTTAGGTAACCAATCGCAGTCGCGGCCAATACGATAAGAACTGCGCCACCACCCTTCTTTCCACTTCTTGTCCGAGACCGCGCCATTCCTCGCCATACTAGTTCCGCCAGGAAAGAGATGATACCAACAAATATTGTGGCTATTGTCAGCAACCGTACATCTTTGTGTACGATATGGCTGATTTCATGGGCAAGAACTGCTTCTAATTCTTTCTTATTAAGGCCATCCAGCAACCCTTGGGTTACACAGATAACCGCTTTGTCTAGACGAACACCTGCAGCAAAAGCATTCATGGCGCTAGAGTCCATCAGATAAAGTCCAGGCATTTTAATGCCGGCTGTGATCGCAAGATTTTCAGTTAGGTTATAAAGCACAGGATAGTCTTTGCGATCAACTTTTTTTGCACCCACCATCTTCATGGAAATCGCTTCATTGAAGAAGTACGAGATAATAAACCAGGGTACACATATAACCAGTGAGAAGATTCCTGAGACAAGGGCTATATCAGGTAGTGGCATAGACCCGTCTGTAAGGGCCAGGATCCCGACACCGATCATGGTGGTTAAGATTATGGGCATTAGGAACAATAGCACTATAGATTTAGCATTATTGTTCCATAGACCCGTGCGAATACCAATTGTCTTCATTGTCATGACGCACCTCCTTCTTAAAACTGGATGTTATGAGGAGTCTCCACAGCTTCACGGTCAATATTAGTATTCTCGAAGAAAGGCTCTGCCTTAAATCCTGTTATGCGAGCAACAATGTTCGCAGGGAACAGCTCTAGAGCAGTATTATATTCAGCGGTTGCACTATTAAAGAACCGACGAGCAGCGGATATCTTATTGTCAATATCGCTAAGTTCAACTTGCAACTGTTTAAAGTTGTCATTAGCTTTCAGTGTAGGATATGCCTCGGCGACTGCAAACAGGTTGACCAATGCTTTGGACAAGTCGTTTTCCTTATGCACACGGGCTTCGGCTGTTGTTGCTTTCTGCACTCCTGCGCGGGCTTCGGTGATATTCGTCAGAACAGTATTTTCATGAGAAACAATTCCCTTAACTGTATTGACCAAATTTGGCACCAAGTCAAAGCGCAAGCGAAGCTGAACGTCGACATCAGCAAATGCATTCCTACGTGACTGACGCAATGCAATCAGTCGGTTGTAAATCAAAGTTGTAAAAAGACCTAATACGGCAATGATACCAAGTGTGATGTATAGAGTATTCATCATTCCCTCCTATAAATAAAAATAGTTAAAAAAATAGAATGGTCAGATAGGTATGCGCTTGCTTCAGGCGTGCATTAACAGGAGATCACCAACAAGGGGGCTCAAATAATGACGTAGAAAAATTTCATTGAAATTAAATGCTCAGAAAGCGCATTTATGACCTTTTCTATTATTAGACTAACTTAAAGTTAAATTAAAATCAAGTTTTTTCTTAATTTTATCTATTAACACTTAATTATCCATACTTTGGTATACTGGTTACATAGTGAGATTACGAAGCAAGGAGGCCATAGCCCAAATGAATGACTTCGAAAAACAGCTGCACGATTTCAGGCTGACAACAGCTGAAATCTTGTATCATATGCCGGATCATCCTGATCTTCTGCAAGCCTATATCTGGCAAGAAATTGATCACGTACCCGACTTTCCCACATTGATGAAGTTCCTGGAATTCTGGGACAAGAATTTAGATGGCAAGGTGCATTCTGTACAGATCTGCCACGCGGAACTTATCCAGCCTGGTGAGTTTGACTATTGCGACTTTGATATTCGCCTGCACTGATTGCGCTAGCAATCTGATCAAAAGCCTGGGCAATCGGCCCTTCAGAGATCGGACGCCCCGCGTCTGCGGCTTCTCGTATTTCCATAGCTATGGGGACCTCGCCCAAAAAAGGAATGTCCATATCGGCAGCTTTTTGCTTTGCGCCGTGTTTGTGGAAAATAGCTGTTTCATGATCACACTTTGGGCAGATAAAGTGGCTCATGTTTTCAACAATTCCCATGATGGGGACATTAACTTTCTTGAACATATTAATCCCTTTAACCGCATCAATTAGTGCCAAGTCCTGCGGGGTTGAGACAATTATTGCACCCGTTAACGGGGCTTTTTGCGCCAGCGTTAAGGCGATATCGCCTGTGCCGGGCGGCATGTCGATCAGAACATATTCGCAGTGCGACCAATCGGCACCGTACAACAATTGCATTAAGGCTTTTTGCACCATCGGTCCGCGCCAAATTGCAGGTGTGTCTTGATCAATCAAAAAGCCAAAAGACAAACAATGAAGTCCATGGGACTGCAATGGAATCATTTGCTTTTCATCATTTACCTCGGGCTTTTCGTCAATGCCAAGCATCATTGGAATCGAAGGGCCATAGATATCTGCATCCAGAACACCAACGCTTAAACCCTTTCTGGCCATAGCATGTGCCAGATTAATCGTTGTCGTCGACTTCCCTACACCCCCCTTACCAGAGGCTACAGCTATAAGTTTTGGGCGGTTTTTCATGGCATATCCTTTACAGAAAAAGGTTGACGCGGCGTGTCACACGCCTCACTATTAAGAAATATAAGATTATAAACTTTTTGCAACCCAATTGTTTTCGGAGATGACACATGTCATGGAATTCACAAGGTGGAAACAATCAAGGCCCCTGGGGCGGTGGCAATCGCGGTGGACGCGGTGGCGGAAACCGTAACCAACCAGATCTTGAGGATATGATTCGCCAAAGCCAACAAAAATTTAAAAAGATCCTGCCCGGTAACTTTGGCAGCTTTTCTGGTATAACGCTGCTGCTGGTGCTGGTTGCATTTGTCTGGCTAGGCTCAGGCTTTTACAGGCCTCGAGAAGGTGAACAGGCTGTTGTATTGCGCTTTGGAGAATTCATGCGCACGACCGGTCCTGGTTTGCAATATCATCTGCCGTATCCAATCGAGACGGCAATTATCCAAAATGTGTCTCGTATTAATCGCATTGACAGTGGGGCTTCCTCAGTCATCGAACTGAACGTTGGAAACTTGCGTGGTGTTGAAGACCAACCATTGATGTTGACGGGTGACGAAAACATTGCAGACATCCAATTCACTGCCTTTTGGTTCATCAAAGATCTGGGTGATTTCTTGTTCAAAGCTAAAGACCCTGAAGCCACCGTTAAAGTTGCTGCAGAAAGTGTCGTGCGTGAAATCATTGCACAGACTCCAATCGCAGAAGCCTTGACAACAGGTCGTGGTCGCATTAACCAATCCGCTCAAACATTGTTGCAAAAGCTGGTAGATGAATATGAACTTGGTATTCAAATCCAGGAAGTTCGTTTACAGAAAGTTGACCCACCCAAGGAAGTTATTGATGCGTTCCGTGATGTGCAACGTGCAAAAACTGACCAAGAGCGCCTGGTTAACGAAGCTGAATCATACTATAACGACCTCGTGCCCGTTGCAGAAGGTAAAGCCCTGAAGATCTTCCAGCAAGCAGAAGGTTATAAAAAAGCTGTAGTTGCTGAGGCAGAAGGTGCAGCTGCCCGCTTCTTGTCAGTGTACCGTGAGTATTCGAAGAACCCAGAAGTTACAAAAAACCGTATTAAGGTTGAAACGGAACGTGAGATTTTGCGCCAGTCTAATAAGATTGTGTTTAACGATGATAAAAGTAGCGTACTGCCACATATGGCGCTTCCTGGCATCCTAAATACGCCGCAAACAACAAAGAAGGAGGACTAAACCATGCAAAAGAATTTATTTAGCATCGTCATAGTTCTGCTGCTAGCGGTTGTTACAGGTATGGGCTCGCTATTCGTTGTTGACGAACGCCAGACAGCTTTCATACTTCAATTCGGTAAGGTGAAACGCATTATTCAGTCTCCTGGACTTAAGTTAAAAATCCCTCTTATCCAGGAAGTTGTCTTTTATGATCGCAGGCTATTGGATTATAACCTCCCTGCAATTGAGGTTACCGCCGGTGATCAAAAGCGTATGGTGATTGACGTCTTCGCACGTTATGTAATTTCTGATCCACTAGTATTCTATACGACCGTGCGTACCATTGATGGCGCGAATAACCGCTTGTCTAGCGTTGTGCCAGGCAGCATGCGCCGCGTTGTTGGTCGCCTGCCTCTAAGTAAGCTGCTGTCAAAAGAGCGTACAGAAATCATGGAAAACATTCACACAGAAGTTGCAGAAGCCGCAAAGGACTTTGGAATTACTGTGAAGGACGTGCGTATTATTCGTGCCGACCTGCCACGTGAAAACAGTGAATCTATCTTCCGCAGGATGGAGACGGAACGTCAACGTGAAGCCAAGCTTTTCCGTGCGGAAGGTCAAAAGCGTGCGAATGAAATCCGCGCGAAGGCGGAACGTAAAGTGCGCGAAATCATTGCCGAAGCCAATAAGAAATCCGAAATCACGCGTGGTGAAGGCGATGCGGAAGTAACCCGCATTATGGCACAAGCGTATGGCAGAGACCCATCATTCTCGGACTTTTATTTATCAATGCAGTCATACAAAGTGGCCTTTTCAGGTAAAAACACCTCCTTTGTGCTGTCAAACGATGGTAAGGGCTTCTTGAAACATTTTTAAATTTGGAAAAATAATAAGATAAGGAATATCCGGATATGAAATTCTTGGTTAAATTTTCAAAGATTTCATCGTTAGTACTGGTTTTGGGGCTAGCTGCATTAGGGGCTAATGCAGCACCTCCGCCGGGTAGCTTTTCAAATATTGTAAAGCCTCTTCTGCCTGCGGTTGTCAACATCTCAACAACCAGCGAGATGACGGCGCCCGAGGCTGGTGCGGATATGCCTAACCTTCCAGAAGGGCACCCCTTAAACGAGTTTTTTAAGCACTTCATGGACGAGCAATACATGAAGCGCCCCAGGAAATCTTCTGCTTTGGGTTCTGGATTTATTATCGACCCGAAAGGCTATATCGTAACCAGCAACCATCTGGTTCAAGATATGGATGAAGTTTCCGTAACACTGCACGGCGATGACAAGGATACAAAATATCCTGCTGAAATCGTCGGTACGGATCCACGCACGGATCTGGCGTTGTTGAAAATTGACGTTAAAGAGCCATTGCCATTTGTTAAGTGGGGTGATTCCGAAAAAGCTGATGTCGGTGACTGGGTCATTGCTATTGGCAATCCGTTTGGCCTTAGCAGCACTGTTACAGCCGGTATTGTATCTACTATCTCTCGTGATATTGGGCAAATGGGATCGGCTGATTATGTCCGTGGCTTTTTGCAGACGGACGCGCCCATTAACCAGGGTAACTCCGGCGGCCCTATGTTCAACCTAGACGGAGAAGTCATCGGTGTTAACACTGCCATCCTGTCAACCCGTGGAGGTGGCAGCATTGGTCTAGGCTTTGCGATTCCCGCGAAGCTTGCCAAAAAAGTAACCGACCAATTGAAAGAACATGGCCGCACACGCCGCGGTTGGCTTGGTGTTCGCATCCAACCTGTAACCGATGAGATCGCTGAGACACTTGGCCTGAAAGAAACTTATGGCGCTTTGGTAGCGTCGGTGAACGATAAAGGACCAGGCGCCAAAGCTGGCATCAAGACAAAGGATGTCATCCGAACATTTAACGGAAAGAAAGTTGAAACGTCTCGCAACCTTCCCCAATTGGTGGGTGAGTCCCCTATCGGACAAAAACTTCCTGTTCAGATTTGGCGTGGTGGCAAAATGGTTACGCTTAATGTTGTCCTTGGTGAATTCGAAAGTGCAGAAGATAGTGGGCTTATAAAAACTGGGCGCAAAGAGCCTAGTGCAACCAAAAAAAGCTCTACGACCAAGTTCATGGGTATGCACTTGCAGGAATTGACATCGAAAGAGATCAATCAGCTGAATCTTGACAAAGACACAACTGGCGTCTTGGTTCGTCGTGTCTATCCTGGAACAGAGGCCCATGAAAAAGGTGTTCGTGGTGGCGACGTAATCGTAGAGTTTGGCGGTAAAAAAGTCACGAATGTTGCAGATCTTTTGGCACACGGTAAAGCCATGGAAAAGGCAAAGACAAAGCATGTGCTTGTACTGATCAAGCGCGGCCCTGATCTGCGTTTCATGACGATGAAAATTGACGAGCAAAAATAAGCAAACGTCAAAATCCCCCATCGCATTTTAAGTGTTGGGGGATTTTTTCGTTCTACTTATATTAATAAGGAAAGATGCATGTGGGGATGGTTTCTATTACTATCGGGGTTGATACTGCTGTTTATCGGTGGTGAAGCTCTTTTGCGCAGCAGCATCTCTCTTGCGAAGTCTTTTGGTATCTCAAAACTGCTGATAAGTGCCATCATAATGGGTTTTGGCACCTCTCTACCCGAAATGAGCGTCTCAATTGGTGCAGCTCTAAAGGGATCTTCAGATATTGCTTTAGGAAATGTTATTGGCAGTAATACATCGAATATTTTGCTGATCGTAGGACTTTCTGCCTTACTGACCCCCATATTGTTACCCCGAGCCTTGACGCGTCGAGATGTTCTGTGGATGCTGGGCTCAACCCTGGCCCTGCTCGTAATCACAAAAAGCAATATGCTGATATTCCCTGTTGGCATTGGATTACTAGTTGCTTTGTCTCTCTATATATACACCTCGATAAAAGGGGATCAGGAAGCAATGAACGAGATGTACGAACATGCTGATGAGGATGCTGGGCCAGAAACACCCTACAGCCCTAAAGTTGCCATCCCCATGTGCATCGTGGGTCTTGTGACGCTGCTATATGGCGCAGATGTCATGGTTGACGGAGCCTTAATAATCGCCAGAAAATACATGATCCCAGAGACTGTCATCGGCCTTACAATCATCGCCCTTGGGACATCCCTGCCGGAATTAACCATGGCGGTTATTGCCTCATTTAGGGGCCACAGCGACGTGGTTATTGGCAATGTACTGGGCAGCAATATCTTTAACATCCTATTTATCCTGGGCTGCACATCGTTGGTTATGCCAATATCTGTAGATCCACATTTAGCCGCTGTTGATATCTGGGTAATGACAGGGGCGACAGCGTTGCTTTCTGTGCTGCTGATGCTGAAATCCAGAATCAGCAGATTTGTTGGCCTGCCTATGCTACTGGGTTATGCAACATACATATTCTTATTGTTCAAGGTGTACTAGGGATTATTCATAGTTGGAAATGAATTATCCTCTTTTGCACCTGGATGCGCAAAAGATCCATGCATGTGCACGATCTTCCACTTATCCGCTATTTTCTCAGCTGCAATTGTGACACGCAGTTTCTGCATCACTATTTGCTCACCATTAACATTAACCGAAGCGTCTGCAAGTGCCATAGTGCATGCTTGGGATCCTGAAACCGGCAGAAAAGATTTAATGTTAATCTCACCTGATTGGCTTTGCTCCCAATCTCGAACAATCTTTTGCCTAATTTCATTAACGCCAAGACAAATTTCGTCTGCAGCCCCAATAAAGCTAGCTGTATCAGAGAATAATCCCATAAGACTTTCAAGGTCACGTGAACGATATGCATCACAAAATGATACATATAGGCTCTGCGCAGGATTATTCACTGGATCCTCGAAAGCATTCTTAGGCACAACACCTTTCGGCGAAAAACTTAAAGCCAATGAGTTCATGCAATACCTTAATCCCGTTTTATCCTGAGGCCCATCATTAAACACATGACCCAGGTGAGAGCCACACCTGCCGCAAAGTATTTCTGTCCGCGCTCCGAATAACCGACTGACAATTCTATCGTCTTCTTGCTCGATCACTGCGTCTTTCGACACGACATCCCAAAAGCTTGGCCACCCTGTCTCTGAATCAAACTTAGTTTCAGAACTAAACAGAGGGAAGTCTCCACCACAGCACGCGCAATAATATGTGCCCTCTTCATAGAACTTGTCGTATTCACCCGTTCCGGCGCGCTCGGTCCCACGGCTACGGCAGATATAATATTGATCTTCATTCAAGTGCTTACGCCAAAATTCGTCAGGCTGGGCCATATAATCGATTGCCGCAAGTGCAGTTGTACTTTGAATCAAGGCTAGCAAAAAAAGATAGCGAGACTTTATTTCTGGCATTAAGGTGACTCCTTTGCTAGCTCAAACATTACTTCGTTGCGCCTGAACATCGGTAAAGTCCAGGGAGGATTATAAAATGCATACAGTGGATCCCCTGTAACTTTCAGACCCTTTTCTTCAATATACTGCTGCAGTTCTTGTTGATGTGTCATAACATTTTCCGTGGTGGTACGGCCTGAAAATTTAATTACGACATATGTTTTGCTGGGTGTTTCTTGTAACGTGACCAACCCTTGCAAAGGCTCGGGCAAGGATTCCATTGTGAATTCCTTTGGCATAACAAACTGTACTGTCCATGTTTGCTGCGTGCCAGACTGCATTACCGGCGCCGTCATATCAATTTTGCGCTTCTCGACATTTTCCCCGAAAATGTAGTCAGCGATTATTTGAAAACCATCTCGTATTGCCTGCGAGCGGTCACCTTGAACTTTTGTTTCAGCAACAATCATAGGGTCATATCTGCGAATTTCAAATGCACGATCTGCCTTTAATATATCGTATTGTGGCTTTTCAACGCGTGCGCTCATGATCACACCACAGCTGGCCAAAGACAGCATCACACCCCCTATAATAAGAAGGATAACAGTTGTTTTTGTCATATTAGGGACCTCCTACTCCCAAGGATATCATGTTTTGTTATGTCCTATAATTGCAAAAAATACTTGAATTATGGAATTTATACCTTAATTATCCAATAGGCTGTTAATAAATAGTGACATGGATAAAAAACTGCAAAATCATATTAAGGAATCTCTAGAATACAACATAGAGTATACAGGTAAGTTTAATAAAAGCTTTCGAAAACACATCGACCAACTTGGCTTGTGTGCCTTCAGTTATTTCCGCATAACTGACAAGAAATGTACTTATGAAAACGCTTTTTGGTCTAAAGATGACAGGCTTGTATCACCATATTTTGATAATAAGCTTGAAAAATATATCTTGTCCAAAAACTTTTTTGCGCCCGATAGCGAACGGGTTTTTGTGCCCTGGATTGCATTCAACGAAAACCCCCTTTTTGAGATCCTAAAAGAATATGGCTGGGCAAACGGCATCAGCATTTATCAAAGAATTGGTGATGATATAATCGTCTTTTTATTCGGCGCAGATTCGAAGAACAAAAGTGTCTATGACCTTTTTGTTAACAAACGATATTTGCTTGATCAGCTGTTGTTGCATTTTTACTGTGAAAAAGACCGGCTAGAAGAAAAAGGGTTTGAACCACCTTGGTGGACCTTTCAAGGTGGTTTTACCCCTGACTTTAGAGACTATGAAACCCAACATGATGACCCAAATATTTATCAAACTCTGCCAAAGAAAATACCGGTCAGCTACAATGGCGTGAAGAATTACTTGTCACACAAAACCATTAAGGCTGTTGGATTAATAGCTCGAGGCCGTAGTGTCAAGGAAGCCGCTATTGAGCTAGATATTTCCCCAAGAACTATTGAATCTCAATTAGACGCCCTGAAACAAAAATATAATTTAGGGAATAAATTCCAAATTATCAATCTTTGGGAAGAAAACCGTATTTTGCACGCATTGATTGATTAAAATCAAAAATTGTAATTAGGGAGCATGAAACATTGGACGATATTAGAAATACACAGGCTAACATCACAAATTATACGTCCAAGTTTGGCAAAGATTTTCATGCACATTTTGAAAAGCTGGGCCTTGCACTGTTCAGCTATTTTCTGATATGGGACAAAAAGCCGACTTATGAAACTGCTTATTGGGCCAAAGATGAGCGCGCAACTGACAAGTACTTTGAAAATAAATTAGACCATCATGTCTTGTCCAAAGACTTTTTTGCCCGAGGCGAAGGGCGAGTCTTTATCCCCTGGATTGGCACGAACGATAACCCCTTGATTGAAATGCTGAAAGGCTGCGGATGGGCAAACGGCATGAGCGTCTATCAGCAATTCGAGGATTATATCGTCGCTTTTCATTTTGCAGCAGACACCGATCACACCAGTGTTTACAAACTATTTCTAAACGAAAGGTATTTGCTGGATCAATTCTTGTTGCACTTTTATTGCGAGAAAGATCGGCTGCTGCGGGTAGGGCTTGATATTCCTAAACTTAGGTTTCAAGATGGGTATACTCCAAACTTCGACGATTATGTAGCCCCAAAGAAAGATCTAAGCCTCTATCAAACGCTGCCCTCTAAGCTACCTTTGACGTACAATGGTCAGAAAAACTATATGACGATTAAAAGTGTGAAAGCACTGGGTCTGTTAGCCAAAGGGCGCAGCGTAAAGGAGGCAGCTATTGAGTTGGGGATATCCCCCAGAACGGTTGAATCGCACATAGAAGCGATCCGGAAAAAATACAAACTGAAGAGCAAATATCAGGTTATTACTCTTTGGGAAGAATGTAGGATGCTGCACTCGTTGGTGGATTAGTTAATTCATATGCACTTAATCTGTAATGTTCAAGCAACGGAATAAGATACTTCTTCCTAAGTAAATCATACCCCCGTGATCTGCACGGATGCACAAACAACATTTTTTAATCAACTATAAGTCATTATTATTTAAATGGCTTATTTATGAATAAAATAAATGATGAATACATAGAATTCTTAGTTATAAAGAATATTAATTTTACAACTAACTTTAGTTCAGAGTACAAACAGCATTTAGGCATGTTAGACTTAAAGCTCTTTGCGCACATTAACATAACAGACAATGTGCCACAGTACACAATGTCTTTCTGGCCGCCCGAAGAAAACATTCTGCAAGATTGCCTGCAAAGGGGGCTGGATCGTTTCTACATCCCAGACCTATACACTGGCAGAGAAAACTCTTGGACTGTGATCCCCTGGATTTCTTTGACAAACAACGCATTTTATAACCATCTTAAGTCACAAAGCGGCGCCGATGGAGTCAGTATTTTTCACCGATCCGGTAAAAATATGGACATCTTTCATTTTGGAACAACCACAGACTGCGGCAAAATATATGACTTATTCTTGAACTCTCGCAATCTTATCGATGAACTTATTCTGCACTTTTATTGCGAAAAAGATCGTCTTGATGCAGCAGGAATCACGCCTCCCACCTTTCGGTTTCATGGCGACTATGTCCCCGATTTTCATGCCTTTAAACAGAATGAGGCAGACAGGACGCACAATCCAGAACTCCCCCCAAGAATTCCTGTGAAATACCGAGGAGACAAATATTATCTATCCCACAGGAATATTCAAACAATCAGCTTAATCGCCCAGGGTAAAACAGCAAAAGAGGCAGCTCTTAAACTGGGGCTATCGCCTCGTAGTGTCGAAGGGCATTTAGAAAATATTCGCAGAAAATTTGATATGGTCTCAAAATCAGAACTTATCAAATTATGGGAAGAAAACGATCTTCTACAGTATATATGGGACAAGTAAGACCAGAAAAAGACTAGGTTTCATACATCTGGCGATCAACCACAGTCCCATAAGCATTCCTGTATCCACGACGTCGCCAATCGTCATCATTCAGATCATCAATTCTGCGTGACAGGGACAGCTTCCACCCATCAAAGTCAGGATTAACATATGTTCGGTGCGGCAAAAATGCGGACATTAATAAGATCTCGCCTTGGTGAATTGTTGGCACATTAGGGACGGTCTTAACAATTTCATCAGCGTCGATGATATAACCACCGGATTGCTGACTTCCTTTTGCAGTCTGTTCCAAACCCAGTTTCTAGAATGTCTTGCAAGGCAGCCAGCGAATCCTCTCGATTTTCTGAAATCTCTAAAATCTTGGGCTGAATTTTCATGCAGCCCTCCTGCTTTCATTTATGATTGAAAAAACTCCATAATCTGCGTTTGGATGCCAAGTCTTTTGATTTTTTACCTGTTGATACCCTTTTTCAAGCAACAGATCCCCATGCACAGGGTTATTATAGATTATCACTGAATCATGTGTTCTTATGTTTTCCAGAACTTGTTCCATCACAATTTCGTTGAATGGGTTATACATATAAAAAATGTTAATTTTTTTGCCAAAATCAAAGTTTACCTGGCTGGCATCTGCTTGAACCAAGGTATAATTTTCTGCAGAGATCCGTTTTAAATTCTGTTCGGCTATTGAAAGCAAAGACTGGCTGTAATCAATACCA
>JBMYXZ010000030.1:0-14232 GCA_049608925.1 Alphaproteobacteria bacterium
GTACCATGCAATGCTTTAACCCTATTTAGCATAATTAACTCTTAAGCAGTTTAAAACTGATTCTGCGCTTGACGTAGGAAAACTATCCATGTACAAATCGAATTGTTGTGGCGGATGTAGCTCAGTCGGTTAGAGCGCCAGATTGTGGCTCTGGAGGCCGTGGGTTCGATTCCCATCATTCGCCCCATCTTCTTCCCCTTTATACCATTTGTGTGTTTCAGTTCTTGTCAAGGCTTCAACGCCGTGTGCCTCAACAAACGCAACAATCGCCCACCTGGCAAAGGGCTTGCCGATCAAACTTTCATCAACTTGAATCACATCATGCCAGCCAGGGGATATCCCACAATCCTCGGGAAGGACGGTCTTATAATTGCTTGCCAACATAAACAGAGCGCTACCGGATGCGTGCTCAACCGGCGTCAGAGTTTCTGGGCACGCTCCAATCCGCAGGCCACCGCAACTTTCTGCGATAGGCAAGGTAAACGACCCAGCATCAAAATGAGGCTTTGCAAGATATTTGCCGCCTGCCTCCCAGTCATATCGCAAGAAGCGTAATAACACGTGGACATGTTCATCCGTTGTGAAGACTTTGTCGTACGACCCTGGATATTTAGCATCTAGGATTTCTAGAGACTGCTCAACCACATCGTTTGCAGCTTGCCATATGGGCTGTGCTTTTTCAAAGAAGCTGGCGATGACAGGATGCTTGGCGATAAACTCTGCATACTGATCCAGAACAGCCGGGTGATAATGGATAAAGTCTTTGTTGTCGTTATAACGATCCTCTTTGGCATTTCGGCGCTTATACCCCACATCCCCCCTACGGTGAGCAGGCGCAATCGTCATGTTGATGTGCGACTTTATCGTATCTGGCAGCTCAATATACTGCATGAAGCCTTCCATGGCTTCCTCAAGCTCTTTACGCTCGATAGGGAATGGAACTGTTGTATAAGCCTGTTCTTGTAATTCTTTTAGAAATTTTTCTGAATCGATAGTGTGCATTGCATAGCCATTTGTCTGTCATAAAAAATATTTAGCACAGGCATTCTGGAGTATACAAGCCTGTGATCACCTGTCACAATCTCGCCATGATGTCTGAAATACAACTATATGCGATATTTACGGTACTTATTGCAATTTCCGCGATTGATCTAAAGCGACGGATTATCCCTGACATCCTCGTTGTCTTAATCATTGCAATGTCCCTACCCTATACCAATTGGCCACTAGGCCTGGGAATGGGGATTACGTCTTATATTCTCAAGTGGGCATTAGAGCACCTACTAAAGCGCCCTGCCCTGGGATTTGGCGACGTGAAACTGCTAGCAGCTTTGGGCTGTTGCATGCCAATTACAGCATTGCCAGTGTTTCTGATAGCCACCGGTTTTGGCGGTATTGTATTTAGCATCATATGGCAACAGCGCACCTTTCCCTTCGCCCCAGCAATAACGATTGGCTACTTGGCAATTTTTTTCTTCTGATATCTCAATAACATGATTATTTTGCGCAAAAATTGCTCTTGTTTTGTCGCGAAATCCCGTGCATATTCTGAGGGTAAAACTATTGCGGAGCCCCATCATGCCAATTTTGCCAGATAGCTGGATTAGAGATGCCTCAAAGGATCAGGGAATGATCGAGCCTTTTGTCGACCGACAGAGTCAACAGGGTATAATTTCATATGGCCTGTCATCATATGGCTATGATGCTAGGGTTGCTAACGAATTCAAGATCTTTACCAACGTGGACAGCGCAGTTGTAGATCCCAAAGACTTTTCGAATGAAGGGTTTGTCGAGCGCACCTCTGATGTTTGCATCATCCCCCCGAACAGCTTTGCTTTGGCTAGGACTGTTGAGTACTTCCGTATCCCTAGGGATGTGATGGTGATTTGCTTGGGTAAATCAACTTATGCTCGTTGCGGTATTATCGTTAACGTCACCCCGCTTGAGCCTGAATGGGAAGGTCACGTAACCCTTGAGTTTTCAAATACAACCCCTCTGCCCGCTAAGATTTATGCGAACGAAGGCGCCTGTCAGTTCTTGTTCTTAAAAGGCGAAAGTCCGTGCGAGACATCTTATAAGGACCGCCACGGGAAATATATGGGGCAAACTGGCGTAACATTACCAAAAATTGTGAGTGCACATGGATAAGATTATTATTAAAGGCGGCACCCCTTTAAAAGGGACCATTCCAATCAGCGGAGCCAAAAACTCGATGTTGCCTCTTATGACGGCATCTCTGCTAACAGATCAAGAAGTCACACTGACTAATGTTCCTGATCTTGTTGATGTTCACTCGTTGGCACATCTGCTGAACGTTCTGGATGTTGACACTGATTTTGATCCCGCCTCTAAAACAATGAAGTTGCACATGCATGATGAAGGCCATTGTGTGGCTCCTTATGATATTGTTCGCAAGATGCGTGCATCAATTCTGGTGCTTGGTCCTTTGCTGGCACGCAGTGGCTTTGCGGATGTTTCTCTACCAGGAGGCTGTGCTATTGGCGCACGCCCAGTGAACTTTCACATAGATGGCCTAAAAGCACTTGGGGCAGAAATTGACATTCGCGACGGGTATATTGTTGCACGCGCCCCCGGCGGCCTTGTTGGCGCCGACTATGCCATGCCGATCATCTCGGTGACAGGCACAGAAAACATCATGATGGCTGCGACCCTGGCAAAAGGTACAACACGCATCTTAAATGCAGCTCTTGAGCCTGAAGTCACAGACTTGGCTGAGTGCTTGATCAAGATGGGCGCTAAAATTTCAGGCCATGGCACATCTACAATTACGATTGAAGGTGTTGAAAAACTTGGTGGCACGACGCACATGGTATTGCCTGATCGTATTGAAACAGGCAGCTATGCCATTGCAGCTGCAATTACGGGCGGCGAGCTTATCTTGAAAAATACATCACTTGATTTGTTACCCTCTTTCGTAGACGTTCTACGTGCAATGGGCATCGAGATCCACTCGGTACCGGAAGGCATTAAAGTTTCTGGATCCCCTGAAAAACTAAAGCCAGCACGTGTTAGAACACAACCTTTCCCGGGATATGCAACTGACTTGCAAGCCCAATTAATGGCTTTGTTATGCCTAATCAAGGGCACTTCGGTGATTGAGGAAAAGATCTTCGAGAATCGCATGATGCATGTGCCCGAGCTAAACCGCATGGGCGCAGATATATCTGTTGAAGGGACAACTGCCACAATCCAAGGTATTAAAAAGTTCCAGGGTGCACAAGTTATGGCGACAGACTTAAGAGCTTCCATGTCGCTGGTTCTGGCAGCGCTTGCAGCAGAAGGTGAGACAACCATCAATCGCGTGTATCACCTTGATCGCGGATATGGCAACATTGACGAGAAATTATCTGCGGTTGGCGCCAGCATCCAAAGGGTTCGCGAAGGTGAAGAAGACAGCCAAGGCGACACTCATGCACTGAAGGCTGTGTAGGCTTTCGAACTGATAGACGGCTGCCCGTTTGCCATGCTTCCTTGGATGTGTTAGCTTCAATCCCTAGTTCCAGATAACTTGTTGATTGATTCTTTATGAAAAACACCCGCAGTAAAAAGCTAAAAATATGTGATGCAACTGTTTCTCCTGGTGAAATAGCAAACTTGGCGATGCCTTTACCCACTCAGTACACATGTGCACCCATGTACATGCCTATCAGAGTCATTCATGGCAAGCAAGCTGGGCCATGCGTCGTTATATTCTCAACCATTAACGGACATGAATTGAACGGGATCGAAATTGTAAACCGTCTTGTGGATGAAACAAACGCTGATGAAATTGCAGGCACGATCATTGCGATACCAGTTATGAACGTCTATAGCCTGACCCATTATCCTAGACCCCTCCCAGGAGGCGGGAAGCTCTCTCAATGCTTTCCAGGCAAGAAAAATGGTTCGTATGGTGAACGCTTAGCGCACATTTTTACGCAAGAAATACTTCATCATGCTGATGTATGCATCGAGCTTCACACAGGGAATCTGAATCATAACATTTTGCCTCAGGTCTACTATAACTATGATAACATCGAGACACGCAAGCTAGCAGCAGTATTCGGAGCCCCCGTCATTACAGACGTGACATTAGAGGGAAATATGCTGCGCCAAACAACCGAAGACATGGGCGTTCCTCTAATCGTCTATCAAGCAGGCGAGGCGATGAGATTTGACGAAGCCGCAATCTCATGTGGTATCTCAGGCGTTCAAAATGTTATGCGGAAATTACAAATAATATCTGAACCACCGAAGCCAGTTGTTAAACCGATTTTTTCTCAGGAAGAGAATTGGATTGCATCACATGCAGGCGGCATCCTTCATACTGAAACCAGCCTTGGACAAGTCATCAAAAAAGGAGAAACATTAGGCAGAATATCTGATCCATTTGGCACAGGAGACAGTGAGAGGATATATTCGCCTAGGGACGGGATTATCGTGGGCATCAACACCACGCCTCTTGTGCATGAGGGATTACCAATGTTTAAAGTAGCCTCTTTCATCAACGACAAGCGCGCTGAAAGCATCATTGAAGAATGGAATGATCAGCAAGACGAAGACCACCTAAGTTAAGCTATGATTCAATCAACAAATTTCACTTTTAAAGGCATTATTGTATGGCTTATTTGTGCAGTTTTTTTCTTGTACGAATTTTTATTAAGGACCGTTGTTGGAACTTTCCAACATCCAATTATGTATGACTTGGATTTATCTGCTATTGAATTTGCCCTTATCAGCTCCACAGCATATCTTGCGATTTATGCGATAATGCAGATACCTGTCGGCCTGATTGTTGATCGTATTGGGCTAAAGAATTCTCTCTTAATTGGAGCCTCTATTTGCGCGGCATCATCAATAGGGTTTTCCTATGTCGATAGTTATCTATGGGCAATTATACTGAGATTTAGCACTGGTTTTGGATCATCCTTTGGATTTATATGTTTGTTAGTAGCTGTATACGAATGGCTACCCAGAAAATACATTGCCTTTCTCGTTGGTGTATCTCAATTTATTGGCACCATGGGACCGATGATTGCCGCGGGGCCATTTGAATACATCGCAGAAACTGGCAACATAGACTGGAGAACTATTTTTTATGCATTAGGGTTCTTTGGAATTATACTTACTGTACTTATTGCTTTATACGTCTCTAATAACCAGGAAAAATCTGGGCAATATACTGTACTCAAACGACCAGACGGTATTACAAAAATTCTTGCAGCTCTTCTGACCAATCGACAAGCTTGGATCATTGCCGTTTTTTCAGGATGTATATATTTTTCTTTGGAGTATCTATCTGAAAATGACGGTAAAAACTTCCTTATATCAAAAGGACTGCCATCAACTTTATCAGCCTTTATGATAACTTTCTCATGGCTTGGCTACGCCCTAGCGTGTCCTGTGCTGGGATCCCTATCAGACTATTTTAAACGCAGAAAACCATTTATGGTAATATCTGCTTTTTTAGGCACGTCAGGCTTGGTTGGGATAGTTTTCTGCAGCCAAGAGGCATTTCTTGCAGCATCATTCTTTCTATTAGGTATTGGCGCAGCCGGACAAAGTCTTGGGTTTGTAGCAATGTCTGAACAATTCAAACCAACGCATCTGGCGGCAGGACTCAGCTTTAACAATGGGATTCTGATGATGTTATCTGCTGTAAATGCCCCTGTTATTGGTAGCATACTGGAACATATTAAGATTGGTACGTACCCATCAATGGATGATTACCAATTTGCTTTCTCATTCTTGATAGCCGCCATGTCAATCTCTATCATACTATCAACATACTTTTTCCGAGAAACATATGGCAAGTCTCAAGCTGACTACACATATCTCAAAAGAACTTAATTCAATATGTGATGAATTTACCGAATGTCTGGATAAGGGATCATAAAAAAAGCCGGATCATTATGATCCGGCTTTCTTTTTAACTAACAGAGTCCGTTAATTATGCAGCTTGCTCGATGCGAGCCTTCCCGCGTGGGCGTGTGCCAAGACCGATAGTCTTTGCAAGCTCGCTGCGCTGACGTGCATAGCTTGGTGCAACCATTGGATAATCAGGAGCAAGTCCCCAACGCTCACGGTACTGCTCAGGTGTCATGTTGTAAGCAGACTTCAAATGACGCTTTAGCATTTTCAACTTTTTGCCATCTTCTAGGCAGATGATGTAGTCATCAGAAACAGACTTTTTGATTGATACAACTGGCTCGGGGCGTGACGCTTGGTATGACCGACCCGCAGCAATCTCAGACAAAGATTTATAAGTCGATTGAATCAAAGCATTCAAGTCTGATGCTTCAACTGGATTATTCGATACATATGATGCAACGATCTCAGTTGTAAGATTCATGATCTCTGAAGTTGAAATCTGGGGTTGGGCCGTGCCCACTTGGTTGTTATTCATAAGTCACCTTTTCATATGTGTTTATTTTGCTGGCTACTGCCAATACTTAAATCGCAGATAGTATTTATTACTAGTGCACGAAAAATTCAAACTGAATACCTTTAAACTACATTCGCAGTAATATTGCAAGCATTAAAGTGTTAATTTGCAAAAAAAATACCTAACGAGTATTTTAAATTCAGTCCCAAGATTTTATAAAGCTAAGTTCTCGAATGTAAAGGGGAACAGGCTCAGGATAGGACTTTTGACCAACTAACATCTTGCCAGCTATACTTAAATGAGCCTGATGCACCTTGGCTAGATCACCACTATCTAATTGATTCATATCATATTTTTTCATTTCATCGTTGGCCTTAGCAATACTTGGAGCAGTCGTGGCCACCCCATCTTCAAAGCTTTGTACGAAATAATCCTCACGATGTGACGATATGGCAATTTCACCGGGATTTTTACCCAGAAACGCCCTATTTATCGCTTCAAATAAACTCACCCCGATGCAAGGAGTGTTCAGCGCCAGCGCCAATCCTCGCGCGGCTGAGATCCCAACACGCAATCCGGTGAATGATCCAGGCCCTACTATTGGTGATATACAATCAAGATCTGAAAACGTAAGATTGACCTTTTCTAGTACTTCATTGATAAATGATACCAATATTTCAGCATGACCGCGCTTCTTCGGGTGCAGCGCATGGCACAGCATTGCTCCATCCTTCAGTACATATACAGCACAATCATCATGGGAAGTGTCCATTCCCAGTACAACCATTGCGAGTTCTTCCTATATCTATTACAATTGAGCTTAGGATAGTCGTAAGAGCTCGGTCATGCAAGTACTACAACGGATTGACCCCACAGATGATATCATTATTGACCTGGTATATGCGCGCGAGCATAACTTTACAGGACGCTCTATATATAAGATGCCTGTTTGCTATGTACACAAAGATACCGCAAAAGTTATTGAGAAGACTGTCGCATTACTAAAGCCTATAGGACTCAAACTAAAAATTTTCGACGCTTTCCGCCCCATGGAAGCCCAGCAAATCTTATGGAACATCTGCCCGGATGAACATTGTTTGATCAACCCTCATGTTGGATCAGCACATTCTCGAGGCGTTGCGATTGATGCAACCCTAGCTGATCATAATGGCAACGAGCTTGATATGGGATCGCATTATGATGATTTTTCTCCAAAGTCCAAAATGGGATGTACAACCGTCTCTAATGAAGCACAAAAAAACAGATTTTTGTTATATGGCGTCATGATGACAGCTGGCTGGGACCACAACCAAGAGCATCAGTGGTGGCACTTCCAGCTACCAAATCCTGAAAAATACCGCCTTCTCAATGACTTCATGACCCCTGAACACTTAATGCCTTAGGGGCAGCAATCTTGCAATGCACTTTTTGCATTGCTCCCATGCAAAATTACCGTTTGAAAGAATTATAACTTAAGATTATGTTCTTTGTAGTTCGGGCACATGCCCGGCTCACAGGGCCCAAGCGGCCCGAAGGGTCATTCTCAATGATCCTACGTCTCCCAGACGTGAAGCCTCCCTGTTAAACTTGGCCGGACTTGTCCGGCCATTTTTTTTGCATTGAAAAATATATCACATAGCCCATAATAAAGAAACAATAAGAATTACAGTTGGATATGCTCATGAAAAATTTATTTGTACTATTACTACTATTTGTTGCAACACCCAGTCTTGCAGCTACCCTAAAATGCAAGCGCGGCCCTGTTGAACGCGCAGGAATTATTATTTTGGAAGAACTTCCCTCTAATGAAATTGTTGTATTCATGGGGGTTGATCGACATGGCTTATCAACAAAAGCACCCTTAGTAAGCTTTCTAACTGGTCGCGTAGACAAAGAAGATGGCAATACTAAAAAGACTGCTATTCGTGAAGCTATTGAAGAATCAGGTGGCCCTTACTCGCCCCTTAAAGGCCTTAAAGTAAAGCACCTGAAGCATAGGCCGTATATATATAGAGGTCGCATTCAGCTGTTTGTATTGCGCGCCCGCGATATTGCTGAAATCACCGGCAAAGAAGTTAGTGAAAAATCTCTAAGTAATGCCGTCGCACAGGCCTTGAATGACACCTCCCTGCCCCATGAAAACCGCGAGGTATCAAGATACCATTCAGTTCCCTTGAATCAGCTGCTAGAACAAGCAGCACATATTAATGAAATTGGCTTGCGTAAAGCGCCTGAGTCTGAGTTCACCCTAAAAACTGTAGACCATAGCATTCCCGTACGTGTCGAACGCCATTATATGCGTGTAGTTGCACGAAACGTGGCAAAATTAAAGAAAATCGCGCGAAAATTATTTGAATAATCTGGCGCCATACATTAATAATATAATAATAAAACACTTCTAATTGGCAAAATTTATGGCTTTTGCTATGACTTTTCGTCATATGTGATATACTTATAATAGAGTGCAATAGGTATTGAACAATTGCAAGATATGATATACATATATGTTGTATTTTAAATTTGTTTATACTTAGTTTTTAAAATTGGTGGGAAATATGAGAAAAAATATTTTATTATTCAGTTCCGCGATTGTAGCCAGCATGGTATCAGTTGCTTCTGTTAATGCAGCTGTTAAGCCTGCGAACGAATTTCGTGATCTTGCAAATGGCAAGGGCATTCACTCTACACAAGGCATGGTGCAAGAAGACATTCTTGAGCAAGAGAAAATGTCTAAAAGCGTCGGCATCCGCGCCAAGCAAGACAAAGAAGAAGGCCAGCAGCAAATTTCTCGTAATAATGCACCTGAATTCACACCTGCGATAACGCGTGATGAAGACGGTAAAGTGCGTATTGCAGCCCACATCTCAGCTAAGTACGATTTCTTGAAAGATCTAAACGATCTATCATATGCAATCGTTAAGGGCGAAAAGCGCTCGATTGAAATTATGAATGACCTTCAAAAAGAAGGCTATATTATAAAGTCATTTGGTGGACTTGAAGGAACTCGCAGCACATATGGCGATCTTTCCGGCCTTGTTCTGATTGCACCAGACGGTGACGTTTACGTTGCGATCCATGGAACAGCAACTGTCGACGATGGTATTGAAATCGAAGGTAAGAACCAGGGCTTAATGGCCGGTTGGGAAACCAACTTTGATGGCGAGCTTGTTTTGGCAAAGCCAGAGTTCATGAACAAGGGCTATTGCCGCGAAATGTTCAACGAGTTGTTAAGATACTCAAAAGACTTGGGCGGACCATCTGTATTAACTGAAACCCTTGAAGGCATGCTATATGAAGACGTCGTCGGATACGACCAGGCTAAAATCATGGAAGCGACTATCAATGCGATGATTGAAAAAGGCCAGGTTTCAGGCGAGCTTGCCAAAAAGCTAAGTAATGCACTGTTTACCCAGTTGCGTGTTATGGAATACGTCAACAACAACCCTCGCTTGTTCGAGGGGAAGGTCCACAACGGATTTGCACGTAAAGTTTATTCATACATGCCAGACCTTGAGAATGTCATGACTGAAATTCAGCAAAAAATGGGCTTTAAAGGGCGCGTTTATATCACTGGTCACTCAATGGGTGGCGGTCTTGCAGTTGGAACGGCAGAAGCGTTGATGAATCTGCCATCTCTGAACATCAAACGCGGCCAGCTTCAAGCTGTTGGCTTCTCAGCTGCGCGTTTTGGCGATGAAAAGTTTGCAAAAGCCTTTGACGAAAAAGTTGGAAACGAGAACTATCTGCGCCACAACGTTGCAGACGGTGACCCTGTGCCGATCGCCAGCGGTGATACAGCGATGAAAGCTTTGCTTGAAAAAGTACCGGCTCTTGGCCGTGCACTAGGAACTTTTGCAGGATTTGCAGATGTTGGAACACTTATCTATGATGATGGTGCTTCTGTTTGGGAACGTGCGAAAGAAAAGTATTCTGGCAACCCAAAATATAAAGATCTAGTGCCAATGGCAGATGTTTTTGCCAGCACAATCAAATACGCCCTAAGCTGGGTTGGCGTTGAGGTACCTGAGACATTTGCTGAAGCAGAGAAAAAGTTTGCTTGGTATGACCTTTGGGGTCGCGGCAAGCATGCATACCAAAAAGCTAAATTTGTTTGGATGGTTGCCAAAGCTGCTCGCGGCAACGAAGATGCCATCAAGGACCTCTCTACAGTTGCAGCAATGCGCTATGGCGGTTTGCACTTTGGACATGTTGACGACAATGGTGATGCGGTATTTAACCCGGCCGTAGTTGGTACAAACATCCAAGAGATGGCGGAAAAAGGCGATCAACACCAAAGCTCTCGCCAAGATGGTGCGACTAAACAGCTTCTACCATCTACTGAGTCGGTGCAGGAAGCTTTTGAAAACGCCCGCACAAAACAAGCAGCACAGGCCAAAAAGCCACTGCTTGATGCCGACTTTGTTAATCAGGCAATTGATAGGGCACAACAAAGCGTTAAACAGCCTAATGCTGGTGACATTGTAACGCCTGAGATTATTGAGCCTCTAGAAGCAGACAACCGCATTTTGGTTGATCCTGTAAGGTAATAGCTTCAGGCAATAGCAAACAAAAAAGCCCACGAGGAATATCTTTCCCGGGGGCTTTTTTATTATTGTTATAGTTTGTGCTGATGCATCATCTTCTATCTATCGGCTCCCCAAAAAAGCACACTACCTATCGCTTTTCTCCATCACGTACTTCAGCTTACGCTTGGCAAGCAACATCTGTTGATGGCGGGACAATGAAGCAGGCGCAATGGACACAACCTCTAAACCGGTTGAAACATCGACTGCAGTAATTTTCATGAAATTGCCTTGCTGATGAAACTCGAATATGACCTCATCAGCATCTTGCATGACATCTTACTTCTTTTTGTTTTTCCTGAAGGTGTCAAGGGTGACGATATTATCAGAGCCGACAGTCCCAGCAGGGTTTACATCTGCGTCAGCGCCATCAGAAATTGGCGGCGTCTTACTGGTGCCAGGTGTAGGACCTGCATAATCTTCGGGTGTAAACTGAAGACCAAACTTAACAGAAGGATCCATAAAGCTGACCAACGCACCATATGGAATGGTTAGACGCTCGTGCGAGCCGTTAAAGCTTAAGGTAACGCTGAAAGATTTACTTTCGATGCTTAGATCCCAAAATTGATGCTGCATCACAACCGTGACCTCGCTTGGATGCTGGTCACGCAGATAGTCAGGCATTACAACGTCATTGCGGTCCGTTCGAAAGGTTATATAAAAGTGATGATTCCCTGGCAAGCCATTATCTGCAATTGCCTTAAGAGCATTACGGACAACTTCCCGCAAGGCGTCTTGTATTAAACGATCGTAATCTAAAGAATCCACTGGCTTCTTTCCTTTACCCATTAACTTTGAACCCGACTTTTAAGTGAGGGGCTTCTGTTGCCCGGTGCCCCTCAAACCGCTTTGCTTATCAACATTAAGCAGCTACAGCTGTAGCCACGTTTGTGTTAATTGCAAATGGTGCATTATCATTAGTTGCATCCATAAAAATAGCCCGATATCGGTGGTACAATGCCGAGCAAAAATCATACCTTTACCACGCGTGTCGATCCTGTTTCGTCCCCACCTCAGATAACAACTGATCCAGTGTGTTAGCTGAGGTGGAGACGCCGGGTACCGCCCCCGGGTCCACTACGATTATTCCGTATAACGTTTATCGCCATAGTCAAATTTCTCTGACATTTATATTATAACCTACATTCCCCAGAAAACAAAGGTTTTTGCCCTTTTTTATTATAAGCTTGGAATACCAAGGCCTTAAAAAGCTTGCGGCGATTAACCGGTATTTAAGACATCTTTTCTAAACTGAAGATAGAGAAGATGACCTTGGAGAAAGAAGTCATGCGCACTTATCATCATGTATGGGAAAATGCTTTAAGCCCACAACAGTGCCAAGAAATCATTGATTATGCGGCGAAAATACCATTTTTGGAAGCTGGCGTTAGGTATCAATCTTCAAAAGCACCTGCCGTGCGCAAATCCAACATTAAGTGGCTACCGCGCGATGACCAGGAAGGAAAGTGGATATGGGAGCACATCATCCGCATGTTCCACCAATCTAACCAGGCAAACTATGGCTTTAATCTGTCCTATATGCCTTCTATTCAATATACCGAATATCATAGTGATCAACAGGGATATTACGATTGGCATATAGACACCGTGTGGACAGATGAGCGCCCTTCCCACAGAAAGCTTAGCGTTTCTATCCAATTGTCTGACTCCAGTGATTATGAAGGTGGTCAGCTTGAATTCGAGCGCAAGCCCGAAAAGGATATTCGCAAAAGAGGGACCGCTGTGATCTTCCCAAGCTTTGTACGTCATCGTGTAACACCTGTTACAGCTGGCAAAAGGCACTCTCTGGTTGCCTGGTTCGAAGGTCCAAAATTCGTTTAAACATTAAGGGCTATAGCATTTTGATCGCCAAAGCCCTTAATTATCCATTCCGCTTGCAGAATTCATCTTTCATTAAGACTCACTTCGCGCGACCTTAAACTTTTCAACTGTACTCTGCAGCGTGTCCAAATTCATCAGGAGGAAATCATGCACATGCTGGGACTTACACTACTTACTCTTGCAACACTTTTGCTTCAGCCCCTTTCAGCATCATACCTGTCTGATGTTGAAATCCCCCCAATTGTTGGCAAAAAGCAGTCTGTGAACATCTATTTTCAGAAGGAAAAACCAGACCGGAAGACAAATTTCGGCATGGGTATATATGGTAAAGCTGGATATGCCTCCAGCCCAGGTGAAGGATATTTCCTGGTTGAAGGCTATGACACTATGCATTCATACGTAAAAGACACGCACCCTGAAATTTTATATGATATCTTTCCATTCGTTATCCCAAGTGGCACCAGCCATGCTGACGATATTCACATCTCAACCCTTATTGTCCCGAAGAAAAGAGAAAAATACGGTCAATGGGAAGATCCTATCATCATCGTGATGAACTCTAACCTAACGATGAAGGACTATCATAAACTGACACAACACCGGGGCAAGAAAATGTCCAAGGCATTTGACTGGGTGTTCGAACGCATGTTACTGCGCGTGCCCGAGGATGAAGACCGCAAGTTTCAGGGGCTAAAGAAATTACTCGAAAAAGCCTTATTAGCACACATAAATGGCGTGAAGGATTATTTCATTGCCTGCCAGAAAGGTAAGAAAAAGAAAACGCCACCGATAGATTCATTCATCATGGCCATGCAGTTAATGCAAAAAATCAACGACCAGTGGAGCGTCAAGAGCAAGCCTGGCATCCGCAGGATGTACACCCCACGCACTGTATTGATCAACAATGAAGAGGGTAAAGAAGAAATCCTTACAGAAGTTGCTTATGAATCCCCCAGAGTGGCAGAGAAAGCTAAGCCCAAGCGTCGCAAGAAAGCTGCGGAACTGCGTGCCAGTACCGAAAGCATTTCTGGATCTGTTCAATTACCAAAATTGAATCTGGTGGGGATTTCAGGACTAAAGCTAGAAAAGTCCCCTCGCCCGAACAAGGAAGTAATCGTGCGCAAGAAAACCCTTAAAAGACTTAGCAGAAAACCTTCAAGGGCGCCTCCTACTCCAAAGGGTGAGAAGGAGTTATAAGAGATTGATATTTTCAGGATTTTCTCAGCCCTCTACCCCATACTCCGACGCTCCGTGACTTGACCCATAACTATCCGCGATAAATTGGGGTGGTGAGCTGAGAGCATATATCAGCCATATGGTTCAGGGTATTATTAGGACGCATGACTTCTTTAGGAGGAGCTAAGGCCAGAGCTCTAGAGCTCTCCCTCCATTCGCCCAAATTCCGACTTTCCGCGGCTTGAC
>JBMYXZ010000031.1:0-13917 GCA_049608925.1 Alphaproteobacteria bacterium
GCATGTTTTCTCCTGTCCGCTGAATTCCTTAGAGATTCTAATTCATGAATAGATTCGATGTTCTTTACAGATTGATGGGGACCCAATGCTATACAGGGTTCCATTTAAGATATTGAAATAAAGAAATAAATGGATTCCGCGGTCAAGCCGCGGAAAGTCGGAGTATGGGATAGAGGGCAGGAAAGATTATGCCACGACAGAGTTACCCCTCATATGCAAAAAATAAGGGACTGCCATCTCATAACTACTTTTTTAAGTTAAAATAATATAACTCAAGTGCAAAATAAATAACCAAATATTAACTACTTTTATAATAAAATTAAATTAGGAAAAATCGCATTAATTCTTAATTGGAGTATATTATGCTGAAATATAAATATAAAGGCATTATCTTAGCATTCGCATTATTATTTGCTCGAGATGCCGCAGACGCACAGACGGCCCCAGCCGTTCCGCAACTGCCTGTTGAAATACCAGGTGGACTGCCCTCGGCAATCCCCGGTGCACCACAATTACCCTCTGCATTACCTAGTATACCCGTTACACCCTCAACCGGAGGCGGTGGCATTTTTGATAAGTTTAGTGATGTGTTCAATAACTTCATGAAACAGCGGGAAGAACTTGCTGAACAGAAGCGCGAAGACAAGAAAAAAGAGGAAGAAAAAGCTGAGAAAAACAAAGAAAAAGCAGCAGAGCGTGAAAAACTTAAACAAGAAATTCGTCAAGAAATGCTGCAAGAACAGCAAGCTGCAAAACCTGCGCCAGCTGTTCAAGACCCTGTCGTAGAGGAACCCGCAGTAGTTGAAGATGCGGCACCTGCCGTGCCTGAACGAGATGAGCAAGAGATTTTAAAACTTTTTGAAGAAGATGATGAAGTACCTCCTGCTCTGCCTGAAAGAGAGGACGAGGTCCAAGAGCCTGTGCTTCGAGATGACGTTGAAGAAGAAGTCATCCAAGAGCCTGTAATCCGTGAGGACGAAGATCAACTTGTTGAAGAACAGGAAGATCAAGGCGTTAGAGATATTCTGGAGCCATTAAGAGAAGGTGAACAAGCGGATGTTGTGGATGAAGCTGTGCAAGAGCCAGTTATACCTCCCCCACCTCCACCACCACCGCCGGTCCAAGGTGACATACCACCACCACCTCCTCCTCCGCCACCAGTTGATGCCGGAAATCAGGCAGCTGTGGCAGATGCACCAAAAGATCTTCAGGAATTACCTGAAGCTCAAGAGGGTCGTGGTGGTCTTCTGGATGAAATCCGCAAGGGCAGGGATTTGAAAAAGGTTGAAGCAAAGCCAGAAAATAAGTTGCCCGAGCCACAATCTGGACGTGGAGGATTACTAGATGAAATCCGTAAGGGTAAAAACTTGAAAAAAGTTGAGCCAGCTCCTGTACAAGAAGCTCAAAAGGAACCCAAACCTGATTCATTAGAAGACTTAATCTTGAAGAGGCGTGGTGCGATCGCTGGCGATGAGGTTGATGATAGTGAATTCACCGATGAAGATTGGGAATAAATCTACATAACTAACTACGATCAAGGGCCCTTCGGGGCCCTTTTTTATTAAATATTTACTCTTTGCTGATAACCTAAAGATAGAAAAAATAACAAGAGTGCATATGACCAAGCATCAATCAAAAATTTCTACTATCCTGATTGGCCTAACACTGATCTTACTGCTGATCGGTTTGCATCAGGTGCTGGACCATATTTCCCCGGATATCGAGGGAGATGTTTGGACATTAATGGAACAGGGGCTGAAAATATTCTCGGCCGCTATGATTGCTTGGGTTGCCTCCCGATTTGTTAAGGTTATCTTTTGGCAACCGTATGAAAAGCGCCGCAAGCGCCCTGTGCCAAAATTATTCCGTGATCTGGTTACTTTTGCCGTACTAGCTGTTACCGTTATCTATATTACCGTATGGGTGTTTGGGATGCCTGTATGGTCAATAACAACACTTGGTGGTTTGCTGGGTGCAGGATTTGCACTGGCTTTGCAGGGGCCCATTCTTGACTTCTTTTCAGGGATCGTATTAGATCTTGAAAAACCATACAAAATTGGTGATTGGGTAGAGCTTCCCTCTTCTGCCACAGGGGAATCAGGCGTTGTTGCCAAAGTAATATCGCGTAACTGGCGCACTACCTCAGTTGAAACAATCTTGAAAAGGATTGTTGTCGTTCCGAACAGTCTACTGACACAAAATGCGTTTGTGAACTACAGTCGTCCGGGCGAATTTTATATGGATATGATAAAAATTGGCCTAGATCAGGATGTCCCTTTAGATCGAGGTGAGAGAGTTATTAGAGGTGCCGCGCAGAGTGTGCCGGAAATAGCAGCCCTGGGAGATTGTTCAGCCTATGCTGAATCAACTGACTCTGGCGGTGTTAACTATGTATTGGTATACCCCGTTCCAGACTATAGCCAATGGCGCAAATATCGCCATTTAGTACAAGCTGCAGTGACAAGTCATTTACATGATATTGGGCTGAAAATTTCTGAGAGCATTGGGGAATATGCGTTGTCACGCGCTGCCCCCCTTCAGCTTGCAACACCTATCAATTTTACGGATGTATCACACCACGTAGACCTTATTCAGACCTTGTCTGACAAGGAACAATCCTTCCTGAAAGATCGTGCTATCCGGCATCAGTTCCCCGCAGGAGATGCCATCATCATGGAAGGCGATAGCGGTGATTCCATGTTCATCATTGGTGAAGGATCCGTTGTGGTAACAAAGAAAAAAGGCAAAAGCGGCGAGACGATTCTAGCACACCTAGGACCTGGCCAATTTTTTGGAGACATGGCCTTGCTGCTGGGGGAAAAACGCAGCGCCACCGTACGGGCAAAGACAGATGTCGTGGTATTTGAAATCACCAAGGCCAGCTTGCTGCCTATTATGAAAAAGCGCCCAGATATCGCCAAAGGGCTTAGTCAAATCGTTGCAATGCGTCAGATGGCCACGAAAAAGACTTTGGCAGCTGATCAGTCAAAACTGGATGCAGAAGCCGAAAAGCTGTCCCAAAAGCTGGTAAAAGATATTAAGCAGTTCTTTGGGTTATAAGTTTACGTGTTTTCAAGCACGACGATGAAAGCCAGATCTTCAATAGTACTTGCATCTCTTTTTAGAAACTTGGCTACTGAATCCAGGGCTATTAAGGCTGTGTCTGCACCCGGGACTAGAAAAGCCGATGCATAATGTGCACCTTTTACAACATAGAAAACAGTTCCTGCAAGTGTTTTAGAGATCACCCCTTTGGACTCATATTTTACAAACCGCGGCCTAGGTTTGCGTAGCCCATCCAGATAAACGCCCCCTGTGATAGCACCACCTACAATTTTATTTACTATCGATTTTGTGAAAGCCCCACCGGGAACCACATAGGTAATTACAGTTGGAAGAGTAAACCACGTTAAATCTCTAAACACGCGCCAGCAGGCATAAGAGTAAGTGTATTTCTTTTTTTTATCAGCATTTGCCTTGTTAACCAGAGTGATTTCTTTACTTTTTTTTGAGGGTTCATAGTTTTCAATATATTTACGCGTGCTCATTTTTGTTACGACTCCATTGTCGATAACCACGGTACAAGCAGAGGTGAACTTGGGAATTTCATACTCTTTATCGGGTTGTAATTCTTTAGGTCCACCAAAGGCCCAACCCCATACTGAAGTACGTGGCCTTTTATTAGGCAGTCGCTTTAAAGTTTCGCCATCCACAACAACAAAATCTTCATCATCACTTCGAGAAGCACATGATTCTGGCGTCGTACATAATATGGCGCACACAAATAAGCAACTTAAGAAGCGCATGATTTTATTCCTCCCTGCTATGGAATAAAATCATACTACAAAACCGTGCGTTAAAATATGATAAATGAGATTTGTAGTGATTGCGCACAACAGCGCAATTTATGCACCAATTAGCTGTAGATATACAAGATCCGGAAGGCTTTTGGCATCACGTTTGAACCATTTTGCCACAACGCTTCCCGCAACTGCTACATATTCACCGCTAGGTACGACAAAGGATATTGCGTACTCCCCTGCTGCCAGTACATAATATGGGACAGATGCAGCAGCCTTACTAATCTTGCCAGTCTGAGGCCTTGGGTTGGGTGTAGGACGCTGTTTCTCGCGCCCGTCATACCAGACACCTGCAGATATAAGAAGGCCCGAGCCAGTTTTGGCGATTGTTTTGACCATCTGACCACCAGGAATCATAGCCCCAATGACCTTTGGTATCCCCCACCATGTAAGGTCTCGCGTAATTCTGAAGGTCGCTTTTGTCCATGAATATTCTTCGTCGTGTGTGGTGTAATTAGGCGTCAGAGGTGTAAATAACTCAGGCTCCATAGACGAAGGTTGCCCATAGTTTTCAAAGACCTTAATACCAGCAATCTTTGTTGACCCACCATCCATTAGAGACTTTTCTCGATCTTTTTTTATTCGGTCTTCAATTTGCGCTTTAACATTTATTATTTCGCGAGTGCCTACGGCCTGCTCTGCACGAGATTTTTCATATTCATCATATTTTTCAATATAATCTTCAATGATAAGCTCTTCCATGATAAATCGAATCTTGGGCTGGGCTTGCTGGTCAGGCTCAGATGCCATAGCACCATCCGGCAAAAGGGTTAATCCAATCAAGAGTATAGGCAAAATAAATCGTATCATCATAAACATTCAACCACATTTAAACAAAAAATCACTTAACAAAATCGAGAGAGCTGTATCATAGCCCTCTCGAATTAATCAACAAATTATTGGAGAATATTACTTCCGGTTTTTCTTTTCAACAGCGTAATTAACCGCAGCTTCGAGAAGTGATTTTGCATCAGGATCTAACTTAGTAGTGATGAAGCCAGTGACTTTCAGGACTTTCCCTCCACCAGGAAGCAGACTAACACCAGCCTTTAGCATTCCTCCAACAATTTTTGGGGTTGCACAAATCACATTACCAAGCAGAGTTGTTGTGGTAAATTCAGGCATCGGCATTTCATCAAGTGCATCGGCGAAGCACCCAGTGCTTGCTGGACTGATGGCCTGCTCTTGCTCTACGATCTCTAGTTTAGCAACAACTTCTCCTGTTTGCTTATCCTTAAGCCGGATAAAACCTCGAATAGCTGCTTCTGTGAGAGTTTTTGTGCCAAAAGCAGCTTCTGCAATTTTACCAGATACATAGGTCACTTTATCGCCATAAGGGATAAACTCAACAAGGTATTTAACACCCAGCCCTACGTATGTAGGGGCATGTTGTTTTGCTTGAGCAATAACCATTTGCTTTAATGCTGATGGCTGTTTTTTTTCTTCTTCATATGATGAGGTCGGGTTCATCAACTCCCAGCTGTCTTCAAGACGATCATCAACTGGACCAACATTTGCAACAGAAGATAAAACTTCTTCCGCTTTAAATTCCAGTTCGCCAATATTTACTGACGCCCTTGCTTTAAACACAAGTTCATTGACGTTATCTTCAGATCCTATAGCAGGATTTAACATCACCGCTGATAGGGCTAATACAAACAAAAACTTAAACTTATTAAACATACTTACTACTCACGTAAAAAACTAATCAAACTGTATGTAATATATGTAACACTATCTAAGTAGTTTACAATTGTTATAAAGTTCTAACAGGTATGCTTTTAGGGAATAGTATTCGCTTAAGCCGCGGCCCCGGGTGTTGAGGATCCAGAACTACTAGCACCGCGCACAACCCCTAGGGCTCTCAGCTTACGATGTAGGGCGGACCTTTCCATCCCAATGAACTGTGCAGTTTGTGATATGTTACCGGAAAAGCGTGATACCTGAGAGATCAGATACTGCTTTTCAAACAACTCGCGTGCTTCACGTAGGGGAAGCTTTAAGATCTCTTGTGAGCTATCAAGCTGAGGAGTCACAGGAAGGTTTGATACCACTTCAGGTGGCAGCATATCGACACCAATTTCTTCGTCGCTGGACATAATCAGTGTCCAGTCGATCACATTCTTTAACTGACGAATATTGCCTGACCAATCATAAGCCTGTAATGCTGCTAAGGTATCATCTGTCATCTTACGAAGCGAGACACCTGCCTGTTGACAAGCGTTCTTTAAAAAGTGCTCTGCCAAGACAGGGATGTCTTCTTTGCGATCTTTCAAGGGCTTTACAGGAATGGGCACAACGTTCAGGCGATAGAACAAATCCTCACGCAGAATCCCCTGCTCTATTGCTTGCTTCAAATCCTTGCTGGAAGTTGCAATGACACGCACATCAATTTCAACTTTCTGTTCACCGCCTATGCGGGTGAAAGCATTTTCCTGTAATACCCGTGCTAACTTGCCTTGAATAGAAAGAGGCATATCCGTGATTTCATCCAGCAACAACGTTCCCAGATGGGCGCGTTCCAAAATACCGGTGTTCTGAGACTCTTTTTCAACGTTCTTAGATTCTTTGCCAAATAGCTCAGTATCAAAAGTCGCTTCGTCCATTGATGCACAGTTAAGAACAAAGAACTGTCCCTGGCCATTACGTGGTGACTGTTCATGAATTTCACGGGCAATAAGCTCTTTACCAGATCCCGAAGGCCCAGTAATCATGACACGGCTGTTAGCTGGCGCAACCTTTGAAATAGTTGTCTGCAGTTGTGAAATAAATGGCGAGGTTCCAACCAAGGCCGAGCTATCTTCCACCATTGATTTTAAGGATGTATTTTCTTCACGAAGGTGCGCAGTTTCTAAAGCGCGCTTGATGATCAAGCACAAACGGTCAGCTTTAAAAGGCTTCTCAACAAAGTCATACGCTCCGTTTTTGATGGCTTTGACTGCTGTTTGGATATTTCCGTGACCGCTCATCATCACAACCGGCACACCAGGATGATCTCGACGCAGCAGATCAAGCACTTTCATCCCGTCAAAGCGACTGTCACCCAGCCAAATATCAAGAAGAACTAAGGACGGTCGGCGCTTTGTGATCGCCTCAACAGCATTGGGACCATCGCTTGCCTGACGCGTGGTATAGCCCTCGTCTTCCAGCAAGTCAGCAATAATATTCCTGATATCAGCTTCATCGTCAACGATCAGAATTTCTAGTGCCATCTGTTTTATTCCGTTATCCTAGTTTGCAACTTGTTTTAATGGCAGCATGGTTTCAGCATCTTCCATAGAAACCTGCGCCGGGAAACGCAGTACAACACGTGCGCCGCCCATATCAGAGTCCTCTAGTCTAAGCTCACCATTATGTTCTTCCATGATGCGCTTCACAATAGCCAGCCCAAGTCCTGTGCCTTTTTCTCGGCGGGTCACATAGGGCTCCAGCAATTTTTCACGGCCTTCTTCCGGAAAGCCTACGCCCGAATCCTCGATTGATATGTCAACATGGGACGGATACAAGGTGATGTCAAGGGCAATTGTTTTCTCAGACGCTGACTCCAAAGCATCAATCGCATTTTGCAAAATATTGGTCAGTACCTGCGTCACTTGAGTCGTATCACATTCGACCATAATCCTATCGCTGGCAAAGCTGTTTTTAAAATTCACATTAGAATGCGCTTGTTTTTGCAAGAACAAACATTGTTCAGCCAGCTCTACAATATTATGAGGCTGGAATTCAGGCGACGGCATGCGCGCAAAGTCGGAAAATTCGCCGACGATCTCTCCGATGTAGGACACCTGGCGAATAATGGTGTCAATATATCGCTGGAAGGTCTCTACGTCCCCGGTAATCTCTTTGCTGTACTTACGCTTTAAGCGATCGGCAGATAGCTGAATCGGCGTCAGAGGATTCTTAATTTCATGGGCCACACGGCGCGCAACATCTGCCCAAGCAGAAGAACGCTGAGCCCGAACAAAGTCCGTCACATCATCAAAGGTTATGACATAACCATTAACTTCCTCATCATCATTGGTTTCAACGGCCACATGCACCATCAACATCAAGGACTGCAATCCACGTTGCAGACGAATTTGCCGCGGCTTCGGAGATTCCGTCAATAGCTCAACCATTTCTGGAATAACGTTTTCCAGCTTCTTACTGCGCAGCTTGGTACGCTCTGATCCCAACAGCTCTGCAGCAGCATTGTTTACCATATTGATCTTTTTGTTTGCATCCAAAACCAGGACGCCTGCGGTCATGGTTCCAAACACTGTCTCAATCAATTGCCGCCTGCGATTCAAGTTCCGGTTTGCATCAATCAGCTTTTCTTGTTGAGACTCCAATGTCTCGGTCATGCGGTTAAACGAGCGCGCCAGAATCTTTAACTCGTCACGAGGCTCTTCCTCGTCCACACGTGTAGAAAGTTTACCATCACGCACATCTTCCGCAGCTTCAGTCAGCATACTAATGGGGCGAACGATGCGTCCCGCAAAGACCAAAATCAACCCCAGCACCAGCAAGAACATCACAAGGGTAAAGATGATATATATCATCGTAAATTGGATCTCAAGCTGCCCACGAGATTGCTCACGATCATGATAGTCAGATACGGCCTCATGCGTTGCGGATACGTGCTCCAAAACCATGGGATCAACCGAGCGGCCAACCAGCAAATACAGGTCAAAGTTAGGGTCAACCTGAACCAGAGCACGAATACGGTCTTTGGTTTCCGTTTGATATGTAATTGGATCATATCGCACTTTTTGCTTGTACAGGTATGCAATCTTATCCCATTCATACCCTAGAGAGAATGTCAGTCTAGAGTGTGCCACGACCTCGCCATCTCCCTGGAAGATGATAGCCTCAGACAAGGATCGCTGACTGGAAATATCCGTTAGCAAGTCATCCAAGGCATCGACATCATAAATCGGTAGCTGTTCAGAGATTATTTTGGCGACAGCCAGAACATCGGTTTTAATATTACGAGTGTGCTCTTCAAAGTATGCCTCGGCAACTTCTGTCGAGTTTTTCAACGCCTTGTGGACACGATCAGAAAACCACGATTCAATACCCATGTTAAAAAACGTAATTGAAAACAGAGTCAGTATTGCAACTGGAAATACAACAATCAAGCCCAACTGGCGGACCAAGCGCATTTCCAGCTTAGAGGCTGTTCCTGATTTACGAATCCGCGATCTGAATTGAAAGAGTTTTTGCGCGACAAAGATACCGATGATCAGCAGAATAAACAGGTCAAGATACAGCAGTACCATCAAGCGCTTAGAGCCCCCATCAACAGGTGCAGACAGGTCAAACGCCCGGAAAGTCATGACGCCTAATACAATAGCAGTGACCACCAACAGGCCAAAAAGAACCCTGCCCAGCTTATGCTTCTGAGAGAATTCGTACGCCTGATAGTATGCCTGTATTAGCCTTTTCATCCACTATCCGATATTCAGTTCATCCATTTTCTTACGCAATGTATTACGCGTAATACCCAGGACTTCAGCTGTTTTTGCTTTGTTGCCATCAGCTGCTTTTAATATACACGAAATCAAGGGACGCTCGACTTCATTTAATATTCTCTTATACAATCCCCCAGGAGGCAACTGTCCTTCATGTTCTTCGATATATTTATTTAAATGAGACTCAACTGTGTGAGCCAAACCATCTTGTCGCATGTTACTATTCGCCGTCATTCAATAACTTATTGTAAAATTGTTCTACTTGGTCGAGAGTGCTTTTGGCCGAATCCTGCGTATATATATCGCGACGAAATTCGACCGACCCACGAAAGCCTTTACTGTACCAACTGATGTGCTTGAAGGCAATGCGCAATCCATTGCGTTCGCCATGAAAAGAAAAGATGTCTTCCACATGGTCCAAGACAATCTGCTTTTGTTCCTGCACAGAAGGATCAGGAACCTTTTCGCCGGTCTCTAGATACCGGCGAACTTGATCAATTTTCCAGGGCTTACCGTATGTTCCGCGCCCAATCATCACACCATCTGCAGTGGACTGACTTAAGGCCTCGGTAGCATCTTCTTCTGTCACGATGTCACCGTTTACGATAACCGGGACTGATACAGCGTCCTTTACCTTGCGCACGAACTTCCAATCAGCGCTGCCTTTATAGAATTGACAGCGCGTACGGCCATGCACCGTGATCATTTGAATGCCAATATCTTCTGCAATCTTTGCCAGTTTTGGGGCATTCAGATTGTCATCATCCCACCCCATACGCATCTTTAAGGTAACCGGAACATTCACCGCCCCAACGGCAGCCTCCAGAATTTTGGTTGCTTTGGCCTCGTCCTTCATCAATGCAGAACCAGCATAATCGCTGACCACGCGCTTTGATGGGCAGCCCATATTAATGTCGATCAGCACCGCTCCGCGCGCTTCATTCAACTTCGCAGCTTCGGCAACTGCTGCAGGATCACAACCTGCCAGCTGAACCGCCATTGGCTCGATTTCCGGAACTGTCTCGGCCATCTGCAAAGACTTCCAGTTATCGCGGATAATTGCCTGACTGGCGATCATCTCGGAAAATACCAGCGAGGCACCACAACGCTTTACAGCCTTGCGAAAAGGCAAGTCAGTGACAGCGGTCAAAGGCGCCAACAATACATTGTCGGGCAGCGATATGGGGCCGATATTTAAGCTCATAAAAAGGTGATCTCACATCTGCAGCAAATGGTCAAGAAATTAGCGCTTGAGACCAAGGCAATAATGCTATATATCTTGCTTCATGCGAGCAGAAATTGAATCCCTAGTATCATCCATAAGACAGGCCCTTGAGCTTGTCGGGAGGCATCTTTGACGTCGAGGCCTCAACCACACGCCTAGCAGAGCTGGAAGAAAAAGCCCAAGACCCTTCTTTGTGGGATGACGCAAAAGCAGCCCAATCAGTGATGCGCGAACGTGACCAGTTGACTGACTCTCTTGGTAGCTTTAACGGTATTGTGCAAGAACTTGAAGATAATATCGGTCTGATCGAACTTGGGGAAGAGGAAAAAGATTCCGACGCCATACAAGAAGGCGAAAAGGCTATCGAAGAGCTTGCGCAACGCGTGGAACGTATTCGTCTTGAAAGCTTATTGTCCGGTGAAGCTGACGGCAATGATTGTTACGTTGAAATCAATGCCGGCGCTGGTGGTACAGAGGCGCAAGATTGGTCCAGCATGTTACAGCGCATGTATGCGCGCTGGGCTGACGCGCATGGCCATAAAGTTGAATGGTTGGAAGAAAGCTCTGGTGAAGAAGCAGGCATAAAGTCTTGCACGATGCTGGTCAAGGGTCATCAAGCATTTGGTTGGTTAAAAACTGAAAGTGGTGTTCATCGTTTGGTGCGCATTTCCCCATTTGATTCATCTGCAAGACGCCATACCAGCTTTGCCTCTGTTTGGGTATATCCTGTGATTGATGAAGACTTTGACATCGATATTCAACCTCAAGACATCCGCGTAGACACTTATCGCGCCTCAGGTGCTGGTGGTCAGCATGTCAACACAACTGACAGCGCTGTTCGCATTACCCATGATCCCACCGGTATTGTTGTGCAGTGTCAGAATGATCGCTCGCAGCATCGTAACCGTGCCCAGGCCATGGCAATGTTGAAGGCCCGGCTATATGAATATGAAATGCGTAAACGCGAAGAAGCCACCCTGGCACAGCATGAATCAAAGACTGAAATCGGCTGGGGCCATCAAATTAGATCATATGTCCTGCATCCTTATCAGATGGTAAAGGACTTACGGACTGGTGTTGAAAAAGGAAATGCTCAAGGCGTATTGGATGGTGACCTGGATCCCTATTTGGAAGCTGCTCTAGCCAATAAGGTAACATAGTTCCTGTTCGCACCAGATAGTATCCTACTGTATCCATATTCCACCCTACCCGGCTTTTAAATACTCCACTGCTGTATCTTTCTCAAAGAGGTACAGCAGTGTCCTTAGCGCCCTGCCGCGCTGGCTTTGCAGATTAGGGTCTTGGGACACTGTCAACTCTGCTTCCTGATGGGCTTGCTTTAGCAGATCTTGATGGGCTTCATAATCTCCAATACGAAGATCAGGCAAACCACTTTGCCGCAGCCCAAGTGCATCGCCTCCGCCGCGAAGGCGCAAGTCTTCTTCCGCGATTTTAAATCCATCGTTGGTCTCACGCATGATTTTCAATCGAGATTTTGCTGTAGACGTTAGATTTTCATCGTATAACAACATGCAGACTGATTCGTCTGCTCCGCGCCCTACCCGCCCTCGCAGCTGGTGCAGTTGCGACAGGCCAAACCGTTCTGCGTGCTCGATGATCATGACCGTTGCATCGCCGACGTGGACACCGACTTCGATCACAGTCGTTGCCACCAAAATTCGATATTCACCATTCATGAATTTTTCCATGACAGCGTCTTTTTCAGCTGACTTCATTTTGCCATGCACCAAACCAACTTTGTCCGGGAATATTGTGCACAAAGCATCATATCGATCTTTGGCAGCGGCCAGATCAAGTACCTCTGATTCTTCAACCAGGGGGCACACCCAATATACTTTGCGCCCATTTGATATGGCGCGCTGAAGGCTTTCAATGACTTCATCATAACGCCCCAGAGACACCAGACTAGTCGCCACATCTTTACGACCGGGAGGTTTGTGCTTTAGCTGAGATGTTTCAAGATCTCCATAACAAGCCAACATCAGCGTTCTTGGGATAGGTGTTGCTGTCATCAGCAGCGTATCAACGCGATCACCCTTGGCTGCCAAGCGCAAGCGTTGTTCAACGCCAAAGCGATGCTGCTCGTCAATCACCGCAAAGCTTAGATTATCAAAAACAACGTCATCTTGGATCAAGGCATGAGTGCCCACTAGTATGTCGATATCACCGTTCTTCAGGCGCTCGAGGATCTGCTTGCGGCCTTTACCCTTGCCGGTTAAGACTTCTAAAATTAGCCCAGCTTCCTCGGCCAGTGGAGAAAGTGTCTCAGCATGTTGTTTGGCCAAGATTTCTGTAGGAGCCAACAAAGCCGTTTGACCACCAGCCTCGATAGCATTCAGCATTGCCATCAATCCCACGAGGGTTTTACCACTGCCCACATCTCCCTGCAGCAAACGCACCATGCGATATGGTTGTGCCATATCATGAAAAATTTCCTTCAGAGCCGCTTGCTGATCTTTTGTCAGGTCAAATGGCAACTGATCCAATACTTTCTTACGTAGACTTCCATCTCCCTTGCTAGACCGGCCCGGTTGCTTTTTATGAAATTGCCGTACCAGCATCAAAGTCAGTTGATTAGCTAAAAACTCATCATAAGCCAAACGCCGGCGGCATGGATGATTATTGTCTACGTCTGCTTCACTATTGGGATTATGCAGATGAAGCACAGAGGCTCTCCAGGACGCCCATTTATGGCTTTGCAATGTGGAAGGTAGAATCCACTCGGGCAGCTCTGGGCAGCGCTCTAAAGCACTTCTGATGGTCTTAGAGAGCATATTCTGGGTTAGCCCCTTAGTTAGAGGGTAAGTGGGCTCAAACCCCACCCATCTATCTTTTTCAGCAGGATCCCCGATGAAATCAGGGTGGGTGATCTGCCAGCGACCGCGGAATATCTCAAACTTACCGCTGATCAGGACTTTTCTGCCAATGGGAAATGTTTGAATCATATAATCATGGCTGGCATTAAAAAAGGCAAGATCCGTAAAAAAGCCAACACTATCTGTGCAGACAACTTTGTATGGCATGCGAGACCGAAAACGATCCTTAGGAGGAAGGTGTTCGGCAACTGACAGCTCAACCGTAATCAACTCGCCTGGTTCCGCATGCCGCAATTCTGCCACCCCTTTACGGTATGTCACCCCAGAAGGAAAATGCCAGCACAGGTCCAAAAGGCGGTGGCCGGCTAACCGTTCGATCAGCTTGGCAATCTTAGGGCCAACACCGCGAATCGATGTGTGAGAAGCATATAAGTCGTATAAAAGTTCAGGTCTCATTTATGTCTATTGTTAGGTATTTTGTCGGTATAATATTCCAACAGTGAAGACCTTAGCTTGGGCAAATAAATATCAATTACATTCTG
>JBMYXZ010000032.1:0-13864 GCA_049608925.1 Alphaproteobacteria bacterium
AAACAGCAAGGCTTTCCGTCCAGCATAATTTATTCCGGACACTTATGGGTCAAGCCGCGGAAAGTCGGAGCCTGTGGGGCTGAGTGGAGAAAGTCCCGAAACAACAAGACCTTCCCTTTATCATAAATTATTCCGGACAGTTATGAACATATCCACGGTTCCTGTGGATAACCATGTTGGTAACAATCTTAACAAATCCTTAATGCAGTAATTTAACTGGTTTTTATCCTATTTGATTAGATTTTAACCGGGGGGATAAGCAAGGCAGGCAAGTCTATCCAGCCATGTCGAGCTGATTCAGGACTTTCTTCTTCCACCCCCTATACGTGACTTGTTCACGGAGTCCACTCTCAGGCATACTCAGCTGCTGAAAACTATGGTGTATTCTCGATTTTCCGAATTTCTGGGGGTGGTGGACTCCGGGCGGATTTATGCTCTCAGCCCGTGACCATAAATCATCCCATAACACTATAAATTACACCGCCACACAATCCTCAATCCACCCATCAAACTATATCCACGGAATGTGTGGATAACCATGTTGGTAACAATCTTAACAAACCCTTAATGCGTTATTTTAACTAGCTTTTATCCAGTTTGATTAGATTTTAACCGTGTTTAAAAGTGAACCAGTACATCCAGACTATCTGCTGAAATTTCCCATGTAAAAAACCACCAAAGTTATACAAAAAAAGGCAGCCATATATATGGCTGCCCAACGGATTCAATAAATTAAGAGACTTAATCTCCAATTATCTGTATAAGTTTGTCTTTATCTTCTTCAAAAGCTTTAGCAAGATCAACAGGGTCTCCCGTTGTTGAGTATGCAATCTCTATTTTTTGATCACTTTTACCGGCACCTGTTTTTGCATATAGTGCAGCACTTGAATACAAATAGTTCAACGTTGCAGTTAGTTTTCCATCCACGTAACTGATATTACTGACAGAGTCAAGCTTCGCGCGCTTACCTACACCTCGCCAAGACACGATTTGCTTCCAATCTGGAAGAATACGTTTTAAAATAACAGTGTCTCCATCAAACGTATCCTTAAATCCATCGCCTTCCTTTGTCACAGTTCCTTGTTGATAAAGAGTGGACCAATTACCCGTATTTAACTTTCTATCTTCGTTACTCAGTGTCGCAATGATGTTTCCATCAAGATTGTTAAGACGGCTTTGATAGGCATCCATCACAGCTTTGCGGAGAAATTCTTTGTCCTCGCTTTGCTTGCGGAGCTCAACAAGATTGACTCCAAGTTTATTGTTGGTTTCAATCTCAGAAACTTTTTTTTGTGCTCCTCTTCCTTCTTGAAGCCTCTTGAGCCAAGCTTTATTGCTTTGATCAAATTTCTCAGAAGCTATAGTCTCGCACGCATAGCAAGCAGCTAATATAGAAAAGATAATGATTGTCTTCATTTTAGATATCCAATGTTTAATTTATACATCAAAACAGTGGACTATAAATATTAACAAAGCCTTAATAGGCCCTGTTTTCGCCCCCGTCGAGTGGGATATTGACGGCATTTATGTGCTTTGACTTGGAAGACAACAGAAACGAACACAGGTGTGCCACATCTTCTACTTGACCAAAGCGGCCTAGCGGAATATCAGATGCATCATCGGTAACCTGCTGCTTAAAGCTTGCATTGTTCCTCGCAGCTTTGGCATGCAACCTATCTATATGGTGTTGCGTCATGATTATACCAGGAGAGATCGCATTTACCCGAATTTTTCGTGCCCCGAAAGACTGCGCCAAGTTTTTTACCTCGCTGACCCACAGCATACGATAGTTATTGGTATTCCTGTAGGAAGGCAGATAGTTAATCGAGGAATTGCCGGAAATCACCACGACGCTGCCCTCCTCGACCAGATTATGCTGGAACGCATTAATCACGGCCAGAGGTGCCGTAAAGGTTTCCTCAAACACACGCACCCATTCGGATGTTGCAGGATTGCCTTGTTTTGCTATGAAAGGACGAGGCCCAATAAGCACGATACCAGTCAAGGGTTTCGCATATGCCTTACCAGTCGATGGAATTTTTGCAGCATGATCTTTCGAGAAATCAATGAAGACTGAGTCTATTTCGATTGAAGGAAACTGCTGTTGTAGCGTTGTCTTCAGAGCCTGCAGCTTCACAGGGTTTCTGCCGGCCAAAACTAAATTATAGCCTTCACTGGCAAGCTGTTTTGATATTGCAGTACCAAAGGCACCCGTTACAGCTGTAATCAGCACCCTATTATTAGGGGCTGATTTGCTGAAACAATCATTGGAAAAGAAGAAAAGAGTAAGTAAAAGGCCAGCTGAACTAAATAGCTTGCTGACCATGCATACCCTCGTCCAGAACTGAAACAGCCCAAGCTTGTGGGCCTTGATCAGTAATTGCGACTTGCATTCGTACGCGCTGACCTGGATTCAGTTTATCCAAACCACTGCGGCGCAGCACACTGGAGTGCACAAAAACTTCACGATCGCCCGTGTCTGGATTGATAAATCCAAACCCGCGAATAGAATTAAACCACTTCACTTCGCCATCAACCTGTTGCAATGGCCCCATGGGCGCCATTGATTGCACTGGCATGCCTTGATGAGCCTGTTGGTTGTTATTGCCCGGTGTTTTAACTTCTAGAATTTTACGCACTTGTCGCTGTTGGGTGTTAACTGACACCATACAAACAAGCTCTGACCCAGCACTAAGGTGCTGAAACCCTGCTTCATCAACAACCGAAAAGTGTAAGAAAATGTCCCCAGTATAGACTTTTGGAACTACAAATCCATATCCCTTAATCGGGTTAAACCATTTTACTATGCAGACCATTTTTTCACAGCTTTCAATATCACCATCATTCATCGGTGCCATGCCATGAAACTGATCTTCGTTACCAGTATCCACTTGAATCCTCCACATCCAAAACATATGAACAAATACTTCATTTGTTCGACTAAAATCAATACTAAAAACTACGTTTTTTTAAAATCGTTATAACGTCTTACAAACGCAGCATCCCTGTCCCAATATACATAGCAATCAGCCGCGAAAAGTCAACCTATAAAGGGGCCGCTTGCCATGCAAATAGGACATGGACAGATGTGTTTTTCGACCCGCTCCCTGGGGTTTTCTATGCAACACCAATGATTAGACCCGGCGATTCAAACATACCTGAAACTAATAATATTTACTTACCCAGTGAATTTTCCGGCAATAAAACTGCGTTATTACTTTTAGGTACAATTAGAGATACGCCAGAACAAGTCGTATGTACATTCATTAATGTCCTTGCAGGGTCGATGATTGGATCCACAGCGATTAACAAGGCCAGAACGGCAGAAAGAGGCAACCCAAGCGGGTCCAATACCAACGTCAGCAATGGCAGCGTCAAGGTTCCCGTAGTACCTGCAGACGCCATGCCGGCAAAGATAGACACACTTATGATGAACATATACTCATTAAACCCAAGGTTGACACTATACAGTTGCGCCACAAATACGGCACAGAAGGCATAATACATACAGTTACCATAACGCCCTACGATAATTCCTAAAGGTACCAACATACCTGTCAGTTGCTTGCCTAAACCAAAGCCTTCGCGCATTGAATTGATTGCAGCTGGGATTGCAGCAATACTATTTGTTGTCGCAAAGGATATAAAGATGGGGTATTTCAGGGCATTGAGGGACTCGATCAAGCTTGTCTTAGTGCGCCACATAATCGCCAGTTGCCCTAGGACGAATAAAATGGCGAAGGCTATATAAAATTTCATCACGAAACCTGCCATACCGATCAGCGTATCGGTCCCAAGGTGTGCCGAATCCCGTGCCATCAAACACAGGACCACTAAAGGTAAAGCATATAAAATTGTGTTAAAGATATTAGTAAAGATATCTAGAATTTCTTCAAGCCCGCGGAATACTGTGCTTCCTCCACCGCGCAGAGAAAATCCAAGAGCCACACCAAAGATCAAAGAAAAGACTATAATCTGGAACGTGCGGCTTTCGGACAAAGATTCAAAAATATTCTTAGGCACGGCGCGCAACAGAAAGGCAAACAAGCCTTTTGCCCGTTCAGATTCAATGGGCTCGTCCATGCTGACTTCTGATGTCGTCACCTCTTCGACAATGACTTTTAGACTGGGGCTTAGGCTGGGGTCGATATCACCACCCGGGTTGAAAGAAACAGACACCATCAATCCGATAACACTTGCGATCACGCTGATACCAATCATCACCAAGGCAATTTTCAGAAAGTTCTTTTGCACAGACGTAGCAATCAAGTTTGCAATGCTGAGGGAAACTGACCCAACAATAATTGGAATGATGCACATTTTCATCAACTTGATAAAGATATCACCCGCAGGCCCCAGATAGTCGCCAGCAATGGGGAAATAGACACCTATCAAGACACCCAGAATCACGCCCCCAAATATCCCGTAGGGGCTCTTCATTAGAGGCAGCCATTTTTGAAAAGTTGTACTCACTGCTCACCGCCTTCTATGGATGCCTCGAATTTCTTGTTTCTATCCATCAGATCTCTGATGTCATATTGCCTGTGGGTTATATCAATGAAATGGTTTACCCATTCACGCAAGTTACTACCCCATGGGAAAATCATGCTGATGGGGTCTTGCTCACCCGTTATGACAAAATTCTGCAACTTCAGGGTAGCATCCGGTGTTTTATCGATAATTTGTCGTGTTTCCCATTCATCCCTGAAAGCTGCCGTAATCTCTCCTGACAGCACCTTTGGGATGATATCGCTATCCCATGAATCCATTGGTACAACCTCAGCTTCTGGGAACAATCTTTTAGCAAACTCAACGTATGAGCTCTTGTCAATCACACCAATTTTCACACCTGGTTGATTGAATATATCTCTGACTGTATCTTTGCTGCCTTTACGGAATTTTTCCAGCTGCAGAGCATTTACCAAAATAGCCTTCCCCATATGCACGTAGGGCTTTGAATATAAGACTTTTTTGGCCCTTTCCAGTGTCAGGCTAAGCTTTGAAATCCCGATATGGGCTTGTCCTGAAGCGACTAACTCGACAAGCTCGTCATAAGATCCAGCAGTGAAATTAAAGTCGGGCACTGCTCCAAATTTTTCAGCAATATCTCTGGCCAGATCTACGTCAATTCCAACTAGCTCCCCATCTTTATCTCGCATGAAAAATGGTGGGCGTTCGCCACCCCCATAGATAGCAACTTTGATTTTACCCGTGCGGGTAATGCAGGCAATATCTGGTGGGTACTTAACACGGACCAATTGAAAAGACACAGCATTGCCATCATTTTGCATTGCCTGTCCTTGATTTTGCACAGTTGATTCTTGCGTTAAAGGTGCACCACTGTCTACCGAGTCACCCTCTGTCTGAGCCAGCGCAGAGGATGCAATCAACATTACTGAGCATATAAATTTAAAAAGCCGTCCCATAGTCCCATTTATTATTTAATTATTCTTTTTATTTCACAGGAAATGGCGGCAAATTTCAAGGAAATTCGGCTACAGGGACGCAAGAATCAAGTCTTTTGCATCGGTCAATTGACGTGCAATATAGGTGGAACCGCCTGTATCTGGGTGATTTTTCTTCATTAATTTATGATACGCCGCAATCACATCTTCTTTCGATGCTCCAGGCTTAAGACCCAGAATTTCATAGGCCTGATCCAATGTCATATTCTTAGTACTTGGCGGCGCATCAACACCCTGCTTGTTGCGGCTGCCCTGCCAAGCACTGATGAAAATAGGGATAAAGATAGGCAGTAGTATTGAAAAAAGCCAATTCAGCCGTCCAGATATCAGCAGCCCGATAAATATCAGCGCCAAAAAAATTGCAATGCCAATCCGCAAGCCGCGCACCACAGCAGAAGGCTCCGTATTAAGGAATAGATGTATAATCCACCAAACGAAGACAACTGCTCCAAAGCCGGCCAGCAAATACAGCATTCTCTAGCTCGCAGCCTCAAGAGACTCTTGCAGACGCGGCAGCTGCAACATACTGATCATATTTCGCAGCTCGTTGCGGGCTGCAACGTGTGACACACTCAGGCGCAAGCCAGCACGCTGAAAGTCCAGCAAAGTCATGCCCGACAGGAATAGCTCACGGAAGATCACACGCTCACCGAAACCAGGCACAGATCTAAAACCAATACGCTTTGAAAGCAATTGCAGCACTTGCCACATTTCTTCTTTGTTACGCGCATGAATGCTGGACAAACGGTTACGCATCACGATCCAGTCCATAGAGACTTTGTCGCGCATTAAGCGCTCTTTCTTTTGATTCCACACAGTTTCAGCATATGTACTGGGCAAAATCTGATTATTGGCAATGTCTTTGATACGGACCAGCACATCCAAATCAATAAAGCTGTCATTGATTGGCGTGATCAGCGTATCAGCAAACGAATGTGCATAACGTGACTGATGGGTGTCATTTCCGGGAGTATCCACCACGATGAAATCACAGTCGGCCAGCTGCGCCATTGTTTGGTCAAACTGCTCGCGCTCTTCGGCTGTAGCATGCTTAACCGAATCATTTTGTGATCGATGCAACGTAAAGTGCGTAGGCATTAGCAAATCAATCTCGTTTGCTTCACAGTACTGCTTGCGATTGTCCATATATCGCGACAATGTTCCTTGGCGTGCATCAATATCAATGCTGCCTACCTTAAATCCCAGCTCTAGCAGCTGAACAATCAGGTGCATCGAAATAGTGGATTTTCCGGTACCACCTTTCTCGTTGCCCAATACAATTACGTGAGACTTTCTGTGTTCTGTCATTGCTTGTTATCTCCTGATCATAAGCTCTTTTTTTGCCGGTGCAGGACGAATCCTGCGATACACACACCAACAGTTACTAACGAAATAATTATTGTCCCCAACGCATTAATCTCGGGCGTGACACCTACTCTGACGCTAGAGAACACAACCATTGGCAAGGTCGTTGTTCCTGCGCCCGAGGTAAAGCTGGCAATCACCAAATCATCCAGGGACAATGTAAATGCTAACAACCATCCTGCCATAAGCGATGGCAAAATTAAAGGGAGGGTAATACGAAAAAATACCGTCAGGGGGCGTGCGCCCAAATCTAAAGCTGCTTCTTCTAAGGAACGATCAAAATCCAGCAAGCGTTGACGAATAATGACGACTACATAGGCAACTGCCAGCGTAATATGAGCAATCGATATCGTTAGAATGCCGCGGCTTTCTGGCCAACCCGTTAGCTGCTGCAGGCTGACAAATACCATCAACAACGCCAAACCCATAATGACATCAGGCATAACCAACGGAGCCGTTATCAAGCCATTGAACAACGTGCGTCCCCGAATACGCTTGAAACGCACAATGGTAATTGCTGCCAAGGTTCCCAAAATAACCGCGGATGTAGCTGTGATAAAGGCAACCTGCAGACTGACCCAAACAGCACTTAGAATTCTGTCATTACTTAGAAGCTCGCCATACCATTTTGTCGAGAATCCTCCCCACACGGTAACCCGCTGCGATGCGTTAAACGAGTACACCACCAACATAACAATCGGGATATACAAAAACGCATAGCCGAAAAGCATAAAAGATGACAAGGTCCATGCTCGCTTTCGCTGCATTATCTTTCCTCCCGCAATTGCATACGTTGCAAGAAGATCATCGGCACGACCAGGATCAGTAGCAACACAATCGCAATAGCCGAAGCGATTGGCCAGTCCTGGTTATCAAAGAACTCGCCCCACAGGACGCGTCCGATCATTACATTCTCTGGTCCGCCTAAAAGCTCGGGAATGACAACTTCTCCAACGGCTGGGATAAACACCAGCATTGACCCCACTACGACACCGGGCATCGACAGAGGCAAGGTGATTTTTAAGAAGGCCCTAAGTGGCGAAGCCCCCAAATCCTCCGCAGCTTCCAGCAAAGATGTATCCATCTTCTCCAAACTTGCATACAGCGGCATAATCATAAACGGCAGATAGGAATAGACAATGCCGATGAACATAGAAAATCTGTTATATAGTATTTCCAGTGGTTGTTGAATTATCCCCAAGTACAGCAGCACATTGTTGATCACCCCCTTAGTGCCCAATAGCCCTATCCAAGCGTAAACGCGAATCAAGAAAGAAGTCCAAAAGGGTAGAATAATCAATAACAACAGAATGGTCCGAACTGGCTGACGGGTTTTTGAAATCCCATAAGCCATTGGATATCCAATCAACAAGCACCCAAGTGTCCCCAGCCCAGCCATCATTATCGATTGACCAAAGGCATAAAAATACAGTTTGTCTTCAAATATCTGCATATAGTTACGCACATGCAGCGTGATGGTCAGGACCTGGTCAGACGCCCAATGAAAAATGGGTAGATATGGAGGCGCATCATAGACACTCTCAGAAAGAGATATTTTAAAGATCAAAAAGAACGGCAACAAAAAGAATAGACCAACCCACAGATAGGGTATGCCCGCAACCGCAAGCCGGCTTTCGCGCAGCCTTTCTATTGACTTCCTCATGAGAACAGCACCACGCCGTTTTCTGGGCGCCAGTGAAGATAGACTTCGTCCTCCCAGTTTATGGGGCGCTCTGCCAAACGCACCATATTTGGCATCGTCACCAACACACGCTGCCCAGACTGTAGCTCGATATGATAAGTCGAGATATCCCCATGATAGGCGATCTCGTCTACCTGCCCTTTGGTCACATTGCGCCCTTCCATTGGCAAGGGCTCCTTTGACATGATAATTTTTTCCGGGCGTATAGAGACGGAAACTTGCGCCCCAACAGGCGCTGATGAGGCATGATTTATATATAAATCGCAGCCAATCTGCTCAGAGCGCACCAGCACATGATCCGCCTCGTCTTCGACGACGATGCCTTCAAACATATTGGTTGTGCCCAGAAAATCTGCAACATAACCGGAATTAGGATATTCATATAGCTCTTGTGGTGTACCCACTTGGCGCACACGCCCTTCGTCCATGACGGCCATACGCGTCGACATTGTCATGGCTTCTTCCTGGTCATGGGTAACCATCACGAAGGTAATGCCAACTTTTTCCTGAATGTTCACCAGCTCAAACTGTGTTTCACGCCGCAGGACTTTATCCAAAGCTGCTAAGGGCTCGTCCAACAGCAGAACTTTCGGTCTTAGCACCAGAGAGCGCGCCAAGGCCACACGCTGGCGCTGACCACCAGACAACTGATTAGGCTTGCGGCCGGCATATCGCCCCATGCGCACAAGGTTCAGTGCATTTATCACACGCTCGCCAATTTCATCTTTTGGAACGCCCTGCTGCTTCAGGCCAAAGGCGACATTTTGTTCAGCAGTCATATGCGGAAACAAAGCGTAGGACTGAAACATCATGTTGACCGGGCGTTCGAATGGGCGCTTGTCTGACATGTTGGTGTTATCGATATAGATTGCCCCTGTATCGGGCTGTTCAAACCCACCCATCATACGCAACAAAGTCGTCTTGCCACATCCTGATGGCCCTAACAGCGAGAAAAATTCTCCTTGGAACACAGATAAAGAAACATGATGTAACGCTTGCACTCCTGAAAATGCTTTCGATACATTATCCAAAACCAGATATGGCCGGGCCCGAGGGTCTTGCCAGGGCTCTAAGTCAACAGAACGCTTATCAAGCGATGGCATATGGGCCTAGTCCTTACACGATAAAAAATAAACGACGTAAACAAAACATACCAACTTGTTTGCATATCAGCAATAAATTTCCTGTAAAGTATAGGGTGCAATATCGTATACTAGGAAAGTGGATATAAAAAATGACAGATAAGGTTATGCAATACTTTGTTTTTTTGCTAGGCATCCTAACAATCTCTCTGATGCCCGCCAACGCGGAAGAAGCTTCTGAGCCAGTCAGAGTTGTACCCGAGAACCGATCGCAAATCCAATTTTCTTATGCACCGCTGTTTAAAAAAGTTGCCCCGTCTGTCGTTAATATTTTTGCCCAACGTGCTGTGCAGAACCAGGGCTTTTCCCCACTTTTAAATGATCCAATGTTCCGTCACTTCTTTGGCGACGACCAACTTCTAAAGTCCAACCCTACCCGCATGCAACGCTCACTAGGGTCCGGTGTTGTCATCGGAGAGGAAGGCATTATCATCACCAACTATCACGTCATTAAAAATGCTGCCGAAATCAAAGTCGTTATCTGGGATACACGCGAATATGAAGCCGAAGTTATCGCCGTCGAGCCACGCAATGATCTGGCAGCGCTACGCTTGAAGAACTTTAAAGGCAAGCTTCCCAGCCTGCAGTTTAAGGACCTGGACGAACTTGAAGTGGGCGACCCTGTTATGGCAATTGGCAACCCATTCGGTCTTGGCCAAACAGTTACAACCGGTATTATCTCTGCCCTAGCAAGAGCCCAAGCAGGTGTTTCTGACCATCGTTCTTTCATTCAAACAGATGCTGCCATTAACCCTGGAAACTCCGGCGGCGCCCTGGTTTCTATGGATGGTAAGCTGGTCGGCATCAACACGGCAATTTTATCACGCACAGGAGGCAATATCGGCATTGGCTTTGCCATCCCTGCCGTCATGGCCAACGCAGTTGTTGATAGCATCAAGTATGATGGCAAAATACTGCGTCCCTGGTTAGGAGCTTCTGTGCAAGACGTTACACAAGAAATTGCAGACGCCTACAAACAAGAAAGACCAATAGGAGTCATCATAACCGGCATCTATCGCGGCAGCCCTGCACAAAAAGCGGGATTACAGGTAGGCGATATCATTACCGAGCTGGATGGTCGTGAGGTAGCAAACCCATCTTCATATATCCACCGCATAACCTCGCAAAATCTGAATCACAAGTTAAGGATTAAAGCCGTTACGCGCAATGGCCGCGAGCTGATTAAACATGCAGAACTAACCCCACCACCTGAATCATCAGACAAAAGGCGTGTTCGCCTTAGTGGCAGGCATCCTCTGTCAGGCGCCTACATTGCAAACATGTCCCCTGCCCTGGCATCGCAACTGGGCCTTAGCTTTATGGATAAAGGAGTGGTCGTTTTAAAGCTTGATGGAAATTCTGTCGCCTCACGCCTTGGCTTAAAACCCGGTGACATCGTCCGAGAGGTCAACAGCAATCCGGTGATCACTATCGATGGTCTATCTCGCCAGCTAACCCGCCGTCACAAGGGGCGTTGGGAGATTGTAATCAAGCGCGGACAGCAATCCTTTAGGATCCGCACTAGCTAGCCCGCTGTGCCCCACTTTCAGCACCTTTCGAAATTATTAACGAAAATGATTGAGATTGTTTGCATATCAGGCTATTCTAAATCTAGAAAGTCAAAATATTTAATGACTTTAATAACTTGGCCGTTTGGCCCAAACAAATTTTTCTGGTTGTCATGTTTTTGTCATGACCTTATCAGATTTTTGAAGGACGTTTAACGATGAAACCGTTACAAAATCATTCGATGGAGAGCATTCTGCTGCTGGTTTCCGTGCGCCTTCTTCCCTTTGTAACCAATACATTGGGCGCTGCTCCCCGGATATCGGCTGTCGAGCGCGCCACAAGGAGTTTTATAGTATGTCAACAAAACGCATGTTTATCGATGCGGCGCACCCTGAAGAGGTCCGCGTCGCGGTGGTGGACGACAAAAACAAGCTCGAAGAGCTCGATTTTGAGACCTCCACCAAAGCCATCCTTAAGGGCAACATATACTTAGCAAAAGTCACGCGTGTAGAGCCCTCTCTGCAAGCTGCCTTTGTTGAATATGGTGGAAACCGTCATGGATTCCTGCCTTTTTCAGAAATTCATTCTGATTACTTCCGTATTCCGGTAGAAGACCGTGAACGCATTCAAGGCGAGATTGATCAGTGCAAAAAATCTTCTAAAAGCAGTGCTGATGAAGATGACGATGTCGAACAAGCTGACACAGAAGCACCAGCAGATGATGCAGGTCAAGCTACAGATGCTGCTGCACCTGAAGAATCATCAGAAGCCAAGCCCGCAAATACTGCCGAACAAAGCAACACCTCTAATGAAAAAGTCGATTCTTTCCATGATCGCTATAACATCCAAGAGGTTATCCAGCGCAACCAAATTCTGTTAATTCAGGTCACCAAAGAAGAGCGCAAAAACAAGGGCGCAGCCCTGACATCACATCTGTCTTTGGCGGGTCGTTACTGTGTGCTGATGCCTAACTCTGCCCGCAGCGGTGGTGTCTCTCGCAAGATTACCTCATACAACGACCGCAAGCGCTTGCGTGAGGCTTTACGTGAAGTCAACACACCCGAGGGCATGAGCCTTATTGTTCGTACTGCCGGTAAAGATCTCAGCAAAGCCGAGATCAAGCGCGATGCAGAATACTTGATGAAGCTGTGGGACCGCATTCGTGAAAAGACGATGGAATCCACTGCCCCCGCCTTAATTTATGAAGAGGCCAACCTGATCAAGCGCGCATTGCGTGACATGTATAACAAGACAGTTGATAAGATCATTGTTGAAGGCGACGAATGCTATAAGCTTGCCCGAGAATTCATCAACGACATTTTGCCCAGCCATGTACGTAAAGTGCAGCAATACAAATCCGATCATACGCCGATCTTTCAGCACTATGGTATTGAAGAACAAATTGCAGCCTTGCATGACCCTACTGTTCAATTGCCCTCGGGTGGATCTATTGTTTTCAATCCTACCGAGGCCTTGGTAGCAGTTGATATTAACTCTGGCAAATCAACCAAAGAACGTCATATTGACAAGACTGCCTTGAATACCAACATGGAAGCCTCTGTTGAGATTGCGCGCCAACTAAAATTGCGCGACCTTGGTGGGCTGATTGTCATTGACTATATTGATATGGAAAACGACAGTCATATCAAGTCTGTTGAAAACGCTTTGCGTAATGCCTTGCAATCTGATCGTGCCCGCACGCAAGTAGGCAATATCAGCAGCTTTGGCTTGATGGAGATGTCACGCCAGCGTATGCGCCCCAGTATCATGGAAATTGGCGCAATGGTTTGCCCCCAATGCCATGGTGTTGGTATGGTTCGCTCAACTGAATCTGCAACGCTGGATATTCTGCGCGTTCTGGAAGAGCGCGCCCGCGAGAAATCTCAACGTTTGTACACGGTCTTGGCACCTGTTGATGTAGCAACCTTTATTTTGAACTCTAAGCGTCGCCAGCTTCATGCAATTGAGGCCAAGCATCGCGTCTCCATTGCAGTTCATGGGCGCCCAACACTAATGCCCCCACATTATGAAATCCATGAAGGCGCCTACGTTGAGCAAGATGACTTTGAAGAGCCCACCCCTATGGAGGCTCCCTCAAAATCTCGTAGCCAGCGCGGACGGGATAATAAAGGCAAGCAACAAGCACCAGATACTCCTATTGAATACGGATCCGAGATATCTGCAGCCAATGGAGATGAAGAAAGTGCCGAACAACAACGTTCCAATCGTAGGCGTGGACGCCGCGGTGGGCGTAGGCGTGGCGGTCGCAGAGGCGACAATCGCGACCAAGGCACACCAATGAACACCGGCCAGCAGCAGGATAAGAAGAAATCTTGGTGGCAGCGCCTGTTGGATTGATCGTCCGTGCTGGGACAATGTGCGCTTTGACTCTTAAGTGTCCGGGATAAATTTATGATGCAGGGAAGCCTTACTATCTAAGGATTTTCTCCACTCGTCACCCCGCACTCCGACTTTCCGCGGCTTGACCGCGGAATCTATTTTTTGCAATTTTTCAGTCCTTTATGCAGCCATCAAATCTTGATAATTTGCATGTTTCCTACTGTCCTCAGAATTCTCTCATAACTGTCCGGGATAATTTTTAATGGAGAGAAGCCCCTACTGTTTAGAGGCTCTCTCCACTCAGCCCCACACACTCCGACTTTCCGCGGCTTGACCGCGGA
>JBMYXZ010000033.1:0-13625 GCA_049608925.1 Alphaproteobacteria bacterium
GGAAACATACAAGTTTTCAAGATTTAATATCTACATAAAACACTGAAAAAATTTCAAAAAATGGATTCCGCGGTCAAGCCGCGGAAAGTCGGAGTGTGTGGGGCTGAGTTAAGAGAGCCTCGAAACAGTAAAGCTTTCCCTTAAGCATAAAATTATCCCGGACACTTATCGATTAGCCCACAAACTTTGTCATAGCCAACCAAAATGTATCGCGGATTTCATCGCGCTCGTACAAAATATCATGCAGGGAATCATCGAGCTCTAGATACTGGCCCTTGGGAAGCAGCTTTGCGGTTTGCTTCTGGGCATATTTGTCGGTGAAGTATTCCTTTTCAGCGCTGACAATAAGCACGGGAGTGTTGATGGCCTCAAGCCTTTTTCGGTCCAATAGCATCAGTTGGCTTTTAAAGAATGCTTTAATGTAGCTGTAGGTCTTCACTTGATTTAGCAATTCTGGTTTTTGCCTGACCAAGCGGATATATCTTTTCAGGCGTAGCCGGCATGAAGTATACTGGCTGCGCAGCTCACTGAACATGCTTTTTTTGCCCATACCCTCGGTGAAGACGACATTTTTTCCATGTCCAAGACTAACCCAAGCGCTGACAAGGGGGTTGATCAAGTGCTGCACCCAAACAGGTAGGCAGGACTTTACAAATGGGGCTAGGAAAATTGCTCTCGAAAAAATGCTTTGGTTTTCTTGCAAATAGCGTAAACCTACGTGACCGCCAAGACATTGACCTATCATGATGGCGGGCAGCTTGCTTTTTGTCGGAAATACTTGGTCTAGAAAGCTATTTAGGTCGATAAGATATTCATCAAAAGACTCTAGGTGGATCTTCCAGGCTTCGTCCACATGTCGGTCGGACAGTCCTTGTCCGCGCCATTCAAAAGTATAGACATTATAGCCTCGATCGAGAAGATCATGGATGTTTTCAGCGCATTCTTCGATAAATTCAGACAGGCCCAATAACAAAAGGACGTTGCCTTTACTTTTGCCTGAGCACTTGAATACGCCATAGCGTAACTTTAGACCATCATCTGCTTTCAAATAATTGCAGGCAGAAGCGTTTATTTCTTTATTAATATTAATCACAATAAAAACACCCAATGTAAAAACCAAAATATAGATAAATATTGTAACACTAATATGCAATGATTATTTGCAATGTCTATGCTTTTTAAGCGCATGCATGTAATGCTGCAAATGCCTTCAGCCCCTATCTTTAGGAAAATTCCTTGACGATTTGACCCTTTGGGGCTATATATTAATTGCTCTTCCGCTGAGGGTGCCAACAGTTATGGGCTCTTAGTTTGGAAGCGTCTTTAGTCAATTAACGATAAAGATGGAGATTCAAATATGAACTTTCGACCATTACATGACCGTGTGCTCGCACGTCGAATAGAGCAAGAAGAAAAGACTGCCGCTGGAATTATCATCCCAGACAGTGCCAAGGAAAAGCCCGTAGAAGCTGAAGTTATTGCTGTTGGAACTGGTACTCGTGACGAGTCCGGTAAACTGCAACCTTTGGATGTACAGGTTGGTGACCGCGTGCTATTTGCAAAGTGGTCTGGTACAGAAATTAAGCTAGACGGAGAGGATTTCTTGATCCTGAAAGAGTCTGACGTTTTGGGAATCGTATCCGGTTCTACCAAAGCTGCTTAAGGTTTTTTACGATAATATTCAAAATATTAGGAGATTAGAAAAATGGCTGTTAAAGAAGTACGTTTTTCAACCGACGCACGCACACGCATGCTAAATGGTGTTGATACATTGGCGGATGCCGTTAAAGTAACTTTGGGTCCAAAAGGCCGTAACGTTGTGTTTTCACGCAGCTTTGGCGCGCCACGCGTAACCAAAGACGGTGTTTCTGTTGCAAAAGAGATCGAGCTAGAAGACAAGTTCGAGAACATGGGCGCTCAGATGGTTAAAGAAGTCGCAAGCAAGACAAATGATATTGCTGGTGACGGAACAACTACAGCGACCGTTTTGGCACAAGCAATCGTTCGCGAAGGTGCGAAGTCAGTTGCTGCTGGCATGAACCCAATGGATCTAAAGCGTGGAATTGATACTGCAGTTCAGACTGTTATCGCCCGCCTTGAGGGTAACTCAAAGCAAGTTTCAACAAACGAAGAAATTGCACAGGTTGGTACAATTTCAGCAAACGGCGAAAAAGAAATCGGTGACATCATTGCCAAAGCTATGGATAAAGTTGGCAAAGAAGGTGTGATCACTGTAGAAGAAGCAAAATCTTTCGAGACTGAGCTTGAAGTTGTTGAGGGTATGCAGTTCGACCGTGGATATGTATCTCCATACTTCATCACAAACTCAGAGAAAATGATTTGTGATCTTGAAAACCCCATTATCCTGCTGCACGAAAAGAAGCTTTCAGGTCTACAGGCAATGTTGCCAGTGCTAGAGAAAGTTGCTCAGTCAGGTCGTCCACTGCTAATCATTGCAGAAGACGTTGAAGGCGAAGCACTTGCGACATTGGTCGTTAACAAGCTACGTGGTGGTTTGAAAGTTGCTGCTGTTAAGGCACCTGGTTTTGGTGACCGCAGAAAAGCAATGTTGGAAGACATCGCGATCCTAACTGGTGGTCAAGTGATCTCTGAAGACATGGGCTTTAAGCTTGAGAACGTGACACTTGAGATGATGGGACAAGCAAAGCGCGTTTCAATCACCAAGGAATTCACAACAATCGTAAATGGTTCAGGTGATACTTCTGATATTGAAGCTCGTTGCAACCAGATCCGCGCACAAGTTGAAGAGACTTCTTCTGACTACGATCGTGAAAAGCTGCAAGAGCGTCTAGCGAAGCTTGCTGGTGGTGTTGCTGTAATCCACGTTGGTGGTGCAACAGAAATCGAAGTGAAAGAGCGCAAAGACCGCGTTGAAGATGCCCTTAACGCAACACGCGCTGCGGTTGAAGAAGGTGTTATCCCAGGTGGTGGCGTATCTCTGCTATATGCAATCGAGTCATTGAAAGATGTGAAGACAGATAACAGCGACCAACAAGTTGGTATCGAGATCGTACGTCGCGCTCTGCAGGCTCCTATCCGTCAGATCGTACAAAATGCTGGTGGTGATGGTTCTGTTGTGGCTGGCAAGTTGCTGGAAAGCACAGATCAAAACCGTGGATTCAATGCGCAGACCGGTGAATATGTTGACATGTTCCAGGCTGGTATCATTGATCCAACTAAGGTTGTACGTACAGCTCTGCAAGATGCTGGTTCTGTTGCTGGTCTTTTGATCACCACAGAAGCAATGATCGCTGAAAAGCCAGAGCCTGTTGGTCCTGCTGCTCCAGCTGCTCCTGACATGGGCGGCATGGGTGGTATGCCTTACTAAGCAACGCTTTGAATATAAAGCAAGAAGCCGCTTCCTTCGGGAGGCGGCTTTTTTTGTGGCTGGGTGTATGGCATAATTCAAGGGTAGAACAGGAGATTTTAGATGAGTAATAAACGAGTGGTCTTTTGCATTTTGCTGCTTCTAATAGCGACACAGAGCTATGCAGGTCTTAAGCCAGAGGGTGAGGTTGATATTGAGGGAGGTGGAGTTGTTCAAGTTCATCACAATTTAGCCGTCATTCCGCCACAACAATTGATTCCACCTGTAAATCAATACATTCAAGAACGCATTTGGGATCAGCGTTTTGGCACCGCAGGTATTCTTATAGGGATTTGTGATTACTTCACTCAACGCACCAGTGGCAGCCTTGCCATGAAGGCGGCAGTCTTTTCCTGGGCAATAAAATTTATCGTTCCGACAAATGCCCGCAGAACGCACAATGTTCTGACAGCATTTGGGGCAATATGCTTTATATGTGGGGTGTATGAGTACTTTTTCATATTTACTTAGGTTGAGAATCAGGCACTTTCATGCTACTTCTTTGTCATTCTAATTAAGGAGTTATAATGATGAAGAAGATTTTAATGAGTTTGATGATAATGGTTTGCTTTTCAAACGCAGGCTTTGCTAGTGAGGAAGGTCGAGAAGATCTAGAAGGTCAGCCTCCTAGAAGCAACGTTACCCTAAAGTCCCTGGCAGAAGAGCGCGAAGAGACACGAGCACATATAGCGATATTTACAGGGAGCTTGGCTCTTGGAGTGATGGTCGCTGCTGGGTGCAACAACCGTCCTGTTTACCCCGATATGGTCTTTGGTGCAATTTTTCAGCTTATGCGGGGAATGAGCCTGCCAAACCGTGAATGCAGACCTGTAATGTCTCTATTAGGGGCGATTCTCTTTACCCGAGGATTTCTCCGTTACATTGACATGCTGTAAACTGTAATAAGGTCCTTGCATACGAGATCTGCTGGGTATTTATAGTGATTTACCTTAAAAAAGTGATTGTTAAGAGCATACCCCCTATATACACATATGAGGAGTCACTCTGTTATGACATCATCTACTCCGCCATCTACCCCACACTCCGACGCTCAGGGCTTTATGCCCGGAGCGTCGGGTGAAAAGTGGAGAAAATTTTTAGATCGTAAGGCTCTCACACCATTACACCATACTCCTACTTTCCGCGGCTTGACCGCGGAATCCATTTTTTGCAATTTTTTCAGTATTCTATACAGATTTGTGATCTTAATAACGTGTATATTTTCCCCTATCTGTAAAGATCTATAAATTCTAATCAACTAATAGATTTGATGGTCTTTACGGATTTATGTGGACTCAAAGGCGAACAGATTACCCAGTAAATAATTAAAATAAAACAATTAAATGGGTTCCGCGGTCAAGCCGCGGAAAGTCGGAGTGTGTGGCGTTGAGTTGAGAGAGCCTTGAAACAGCAGGCTCTTCCTTCGTCATAAAATTATTCCGGACAGTTATGGGCTGTTTCAGGGCCTCTACCCCACACACCTGTACATATTTTTTAATATGATCTCATTGACAAATGCACTATGTATGCCCATTTATAATCAAAGTGTGTTAGAAGATTATTATGCCTGATCGATATTTAGCCTATATTCTTACCTTTGCGGTGATTTCGACCATTATTGCAGTGGATATATATATCCCCTGCCTGCCAATGATGATGGACTATTTTGGAGCTTCTCCAGAGCTAGTGCAGTCAACAGTCAGTGCATCGATCATTGGCTCTAGCATCTTCACCATTTTTGTAGGCCCGCTTTCCGATGCTTTTGGACGGCGAAATTTAATCGTTTGGTCGCAGGGGCTGTACGCCCTTGTCAGTCTAGCATGCGCATTTGCACCGTCTGCCGAAGCGTTGATCGTGCTGCGCTTCTTCCAAGGTATTGCCTCAACTGCGCCATTTGTATTGGCATTTGCGGTTATTGCTGACCGTTTTAAAGGCCAAGACGTTGCGAGCTATTATGCTCTGATCACAATGGCCATCACCGGATCCTTGATGTGTGCACCAGTTCTAGGCGGCTATATTGGTGAGACTTTTTCTTGGCAGGGCTGTTTCATCTTCATGGGCATTTTTGCGGCTATGCCGTTTTTGGTGCTGTGGAAATTATTGCCAGAGACTCTGAAAAAACCGATCCCGTATAGCATATCAGGAACATTTAAAACCTATCGAGAAATATTCTCAAATCTAAGTTTCATGGGGATGGCAATTGTGCCTTCTGTGATGATTGGCGGCTTTGTGGCAACAATGGCATGTGCATCGTTTTACTATATTGTCGAGCTGGGTCTTAGCGCAAGTGCATTCAGTCTACATCAAGCTTTTATCATGGGCTGTAACACGGTATTCAGCTATCTTTCCAGTCGTGCACTAAAGAAATATGACATGAGCAGCATTGTAACAGTAGGCCTAGGAATTTTCACGTTTGGCGGTATCAGTTTTCTGCTAACAACAGTGATGGACCCAGGATCTGCAACTTTGCTTTCTGTTACTATGGCTTTCTACGCTTCTGGTGTAGGTTTTGTGTTTGCTGCTATTACCGCAGAAGCTATGTCTCAGTATCCTGATAAATCAGGTGTTGCATCTTCAGCTATTGCTTCCATACGAGGACTGTTAATAGCGTCAGCTGTATCTCTATCATCCTTCATCTACGCTGGGGACATGTTTGATGTTAGCTTGATGTTGGCGGCGATTGCTGCTTTATGCGTCATGATTATGGCGCCTATATTACGCGCGCGCTCCCGACGTCGATTGGGCTAGCACTTCACGGATAGTAGGCTTGGTGACTTTCTTGTGTGTTGCCAGCGTATACTGGTTTATAGCAGACACCAACTGTTGACCGCTGGTAAACGATCTATCAATGCGATTTATCATGTACTTAATTACATCTTCCTCAACGGCCACCTGCAGATCAGCAAAAGCTTTGGCAATAACCATCTGCAACAGCGCGTCGTCAGGCGGAGCAATTGAGAAGATAGGGCATGAAAATATACGTGACTTTAAGTCAGGAAGCTGAATGTCCCATGCGCTGGGAGGGCGCGCGCTGATTAGCAGCATTGATTTGCCTGCAGACTTGGTGTTGTTATAAAGGTGAAACAAGGCCGTTTCGTCTGCAATCTTGTCCAGGTTATCTAAGACTATATTCTGGCCCTCTAAAGCTTGAAATACGGCACCCGCTCGTCTGGCCCAAAGGTGGGCTAAATGCGTCTTGCCACACCCCCCAGGGCCGAATATCACTGTACAATGTGCGCCATTCCAATCTGGCCATGCCTGCAGCCAGCCATGCGCTTCGCGATTGGCATCACTGATGATTAAGTCGTCATCGTCGTACGATGTTTCTAGGGACAGATCAAACGTTTTCTGTAGAGGGCTGCTTTGGGGCACGTTGGGGGCGTCTCCTCGCTGATGGTTTGCGCGGTTGTTTTCTGCGAGGATGATCTCCGCGATACCACTTGCTGTCAAGGTAAATATTTGTTGCAAACCTGACCAAGACACCGATTGCCGCAGCTATAGGTAGGGCAAATATGACGCCGATAAAACCAAATAAGCTACCACAGGCAAGCAAGGCGAAAATAACCCATACAGGGTGCAGGCCGATGCGTTCGCCTACCAGTTTTGGGGTTAATAGATTGCCTTCGATGATATTCCCTACTGCAAAGACACCTGCAACCATCAAGATTGAGTTCCAGTCTGAAAATTGTGAGAACGCAACCCCCATTCCGACGGCAACACCAATGGTCATCCCAACAAAGGGGATGAAAGACAATAGACCTGTTACAACACCAATTGTCAGTGCGTAATTCAGTCCAACAAAAAGCAAACCAACGCTGTATATAACTGCTTGAATCAAACAGACAAGAGCCTGGCCTTGTACGAAACCAGCAAGCGTATCATTAATATTGCGCACTTGTTGAACGATATGCTTTTCTTGCTCACGCGGTAGCAAGCGCGATAGCTGAGCCGTTACCTTTGGCCAATCTCGCAACAGGAAAAAAGCCACCAGCGGCATAATGATAATCAAGGAAATTAAGTTGGCAATCGCCAGGGTATTCGTCAATAAGTTCGCAAGCAGCTTTAAAGCCCATGAAAGGGATTTACCAATATACTCGCCTGCGTTTGTTTTAAGACCGGCAATATCATCGAGATTGACATAGTCTGAGAGATTGATCAGGTATGGCCACATACTTTCATACAGGCGTTCGCCGTATTCTGGTAAAGCTGCAGCAAGGCGCACCATTTCCTTGGTAAGGAAAGGAATCGACATAATCAAGAGGCCAACAAATATGGCTAGGAAACCGATGATCATGACCAGGGCTCCCAACGACCGGGGAATATGCCAAGACTTCATACGCGTTACAGCAGGGTTCATGATATATGCGAGAAACAAACCAACGATAAAGGGCATCAAGATATTGCTGATGGAATAAAACATCAAGAAAATCAGAGAGGCGGCAATAATCCATGGCCAAAGCTTTGGACTAATGTTCATCTAATTCTGGGCCTCCGGCTGCTATATGTTTAAGCCATAATAACACATAAGCACCGCCAGATAAAATGGTCGTGGCCGCGATGGTAATATACAGGACCGGTAAAACAGCAGGAACCGTAAAGTTCAAGCCCAATTCAGCCAACAGCCATGCCAGGGTAACGATTTGCAGAAAGGTGTTTACTTTGCTGATCATCAGGGGCTTGGCAATCAAGTCTTTGTCCAATAGGAACAGTAACAGTGTGCCGCCCAAGATCATAAAATCGCGAAAGACTATCAGGATAACCAACCATATGGGCATATATCCGGTCATTCCCATGGTTACGTACAGCGTAACCAGCATGACCTTATCGGCGATTGGGTCTAGGAATGCTCCGAGGCGGGATGGCGTTTTAAGCAGTCTGGCGACCAGGCCATCAAACATATCTGAGATGCCGGCTAAACAAGTTGTGATAAAAGCGGCGAACATCCTATCTGTCAGGATCATCCAGACAATGACAGGCACAGAAAACAACCGGGCTAGGCTGATCAGGTTAGGCCACGTTAGGATTAAGACGGCATATAAGTTGGGGTTCCGCTGCTGCTGATCTCCCATAGTCCCTCACCAAGTTTAATAAGCCTAAATCCGCGTGCACTTAATGCCGACGCCAGTGTCTGAAAATTACCAGTAAATGTCAGGTTCGCTGTGGCGCCTTGCCGGCTGATAGTATTCAAGTTCAGTTGTTGAATGCTAGGAATGTCTCTCAATGCGCTTTGAGCCATGCGCCATTCCTGCAAAGAATTAAAAGGAATCTGTGCCAGAACTTTGTGAATGCCATTGTGGCCACCATGAACGGTTACTTGTTGCTTCGAGAAGCTTTCCAGCGAGGTAATGGCCTGTGAAATAGCTTGATCAAAAGGCTTGCCTGATTCCGGCTGTGCATATGTATTTTTTGGATTCATCGAGCGGCCATCCAGCGTCCAAATTGTCGAGCTGATTTCCATAGGGGCCGTCGGATTGTTTGAATCAATGCGCGCGATGACAATTAAAGCACCGGCTGTGCCATAGCGCCGCGACAACTTCTCTAGGCCAACAGGGTCGCGGTTAAAAGCTTGTGAGATGTTTAGGGACTGCATATCCGTCAGATCACCTATGGGAATGGTTACTGGGGTTAGCGCGCTCAGGCTTTTGCGCTCTTTCCAAGCGTTAAACCAGGGGTTAATGTCGCCCCAAAGCTGCGGCTTGCCGTCACGCATTAGGATCGGAACAACAACCAACGGGTTGCGCGGTGTTGTTGCTGCGCTGGTAATTTGTTGTCCGCCAAGAATATCTTTGATGGCATTCTCATCAAAGGTAAATGTTAAGGTGGCAATATAACGGCGGGCAGAATTCTTTTGGTGTGTAACTTCGTAATCTTGAATCAGGTTGTCCAAGTCACCAGGCGGGATGTTTTTAAAGCGCTCGGCCTCTCCCTCGGGCAGCAACCGTTTCATCAACTTATTAAAAGCCTTGATGCGTGCCAAAGCCATGGCTTTCGCCTGGGCGGTAACAGCATCTTTGGCGCGCGCGTCGACTTTCACGCCTGTAACAGTATACAGTTCAGCGGCCGCAGCCGGAAGCGCAAGGAGCACCATCATAAAAAGCGTTGTGATTAGACGATCTATCATGGTTGGTGCTCCTTTCATAAAAGCAATCTTATCCTACGATATCAGATAGGCTGAAGAAGAAGGAAATTTCGAAAGCTGCTGTGTCTTCTGCGTCAGAACCGTGCACAGTGTTGCGATCGATGCTTTCGCCGAAAGTCTTACGAATTGTACCTTCATCAGCATTTTCTGGGTTTGTTGCACCCATAACTTCACGGTTGCGGGCGATAGCATTTTCACCAGCAAGAACCTGTACTACAACTGGGCCAGAGCACATGTACTCGCACAGGTCTTTGTAGAAGGGACGCTCTTCATGTACTTGATAGAACATTTGTGCTTGGTCTTCTGTCAGCCATACGCGCTTTTGCGCAACGATGCGCAGGTCAGCATCTTCCAGCATAGCGTTAACTTTACCAGTGATATTACGCTCGGTTGCATCAGGTTTCAAAATCGATAATGTTAGTTGCTCACTCATGGTGATCTTTTCTCCAATACTAATCTCGTTTTTGCCAGCCATTTGCTCCCTGGACCCAATAGGTCACAGTGTGACCGGCAGCTTGGTACTGGTCAACCTTACTGTTGACCTTTGATACAGCAGTTGTATCACGGCCATCCACAAGTTCAAGACATTTCTCGAAACTGTCGAGTTGTTCGCCGGCACTGATGCCATCGACCAACACCAGAACTGTGGCATCATTGGGGCGCTCGACTTTATCGCTTAGCCAAATGGGCTGATCTTCCGGAAAACCATCCTTTTTTGTGCCGTGGGGGATGAAAGAACCTTTCCCCAAGGTCCATAATGACGTCGTTAACTGCTCAACGCGTTCTTCCTCCGGCGCTACAATCACAGCGCGCTTGCCGCCGGCCAGCACTTTCTCCATAAGACTGGAGATAATACGTTCCAGCGGCGCGGTTGAGTACTCGTAAATACTAACTTCAGCTTTCATAATGGTCTTTCACCAAACGATCAAGCAAACGCACACCATAACCGGTTGCCCCAGCATCTCCGAATGCTTGTTGCTTTGAAGCATAAGCAGCCCCTGCGATATCCAAGTGTGCCCAAGGCGTTTTATTTACAAAACGTTCGAGGAATTTTGCCGCGGTAATACTGCCCGGGCCCATACGCGTTTTATGCGTATTACGTACGTCAGCCACCACGCTGTCGATTTCCTTGTCATAAAAAGCATCTGTGGGCAAATGCCACAGCTTTTCATCGACGGCTTTACCGCTTTTCAATAAGTTCTGAGTTAGCTCATCATTGTTAGAGAACAGGCCAGCATAGTCTGTACCCAAGCAAATCAAGATAGCACCTGTCAAAGTCGCCAAGTCGATCATAATCTGTGGCTTAAAGCGATCTTGCGTATACCACAGAGCGTCAGCTAGAACCAAGCGTCCTTCCGCATCAGTATTCAACACTTCAATGGTTTGGCCTGACATAGATTTAACTATATCTCCTGGGCGTTGCGCATCGCCAGAGACCATGTTTTCCACAAGTCCCATAACACCAATGGCGTTGACTTTTGCCTTGCGCATGGCTAGCGCTTTCATGGTGCCTATTACTGCACCAGCACCACCCATGTCCATTTTCATTTCTTCCATAGCGCCGGCTGGCTTTAGGCTGAGACCACCACTGTCAAAGGTAACACCTTTGCCCACAAAGGCCACAGGGGCGTCTTCTTTACCGGCACCATTCCATTGCATGATAACCAGTTGTGATTCGTGATCGCTGGCGCGGCCAACACCCAACAGCGCGTTCATGCCCAATGATTGCATTTTGCGCTCGCCTAGAACTTCGATTTTGACACCCAGCTTGCTTAGGGCTTTGGCTTCCTCGACCATACGCGGTGGATTTACAACGTTTGCAGGCTCATTCACCAAGTGACGAGCTAGCAGAGACCCTTCGCCAGCTGCACGAAGCGGGCCATAGGCTTGCTCAACAGCACTGGCATCATTGCTGACAATTCTGACTTCAGACAGTTGCGGCTTTTTCTCAGCGGCTTCTTTGGTTAGGTACTGGTCAAAACGGTATGACCTAAGGTGGGCACCGTGGGCAATATGCGCCATGGATAATGCGTGATCTGTGCCGTTAGCCTTGACCGATCCCATACGAATATCCAATGTTTTGCCAGGGCATCGCTTTAACGCGTTAACAATGCGTGCGCCAGTTTTGGCCATTGCAAGCTCGTCGATATCTTTTTTATCGCCCAAGCCAACTAGAAGCAGGTGAGATGCATTCATGCTCTCAGGGGCAGGGACCAATAGCACGTCACCGCCACGACCCTTAAAATGTGAGCTAGAGATTATCCGTTCAATAGCTGCTTGGCCCAAGCTTTTTGCTTCTTCCGTAAGGTCGTTATCTTTAAAGGCTCCTACCGCGATAATATCTACGCTGCTGGAAGGAGAGTCTACAAACAAAATATCCATGTGTTGCCTCGATTTATGAGTTGTCATTAACGTTGTACGCCTATCGAAATGGGCAGTACAGAGTTTTTTAATATCTTTGTGGTGCAATGGTACTATGACTCGGGTACTGATAACAATAGTGCTGTTCTTATCTGGTTCGCTTTTAGAGGCGGCTATTGCGCCACATCGTGCTTATTATAAAGTCTCCATGATTTCAGCCCAAGATCGCACCAGCATTATCGATACCAAAGGCACCATGACCTTAAAAATGGATCGCGTATGTGATGGTTGGACGATCGAGCAAAATTCAAAGACGCTGACGCACACGAAAATGGGCATTCCCGAAGAATTGATTGCGCACTATGTTGCCTGGGAATCAGAAAGCGGTGACCAGCTGCGTTTTTATACGCGTCGACAAGTAAATAGCATGACAACCGAGCGTATCGATGGTGTGGCAGGCTTTGGAGAAACACAAGGAACGGTTGATTTTAATCATCCCGAGATCAAGACTTTCCCGCTGGGAAAAGCAACAGTGCCACCCATGCAGCATTTGCAGAAGATTCTAAGCCTGGCCGAAAAGGGCGAGTCGATGACCAGTGCGACTGTGTTCGATGGTAGCTATTTTGGCGAGCCTGTTAATATCAGTGTGTTTGTGGGCAAAGCCTCGCCCGCATGCCAGCAAGCCCTGGGTGCAGTTAATCAGTGGCCGCTGCACATGGCAATATTTGACCAAAATTCGCAAGATGCCAACCCAAACTTTGTTATTAATCAGAACATGTCAGACAACGGCGTAATGTGCTCGTATACGATCGATTTTGGCGATTATAAAGTGAGGGGCGACCTGCAAAGAGTTGAGTACCTGGATGAGAAAAGCTGTGGGTAGATGTTTAGTGGTTTAAGTAGTCCAGAGATAATCTAAAGCCAAGTCCTTTTAAAAGTCGCGTTATAGTCTCAAGCCTGGGTCTTCTATCGCCGGACATGATCTTGTATAAATTCTGTCGGCTAAGATTGGTCTTTTTTGACAGCTTAGTCATGCCGCCCTGTGCATCTGTGACTTGCTTGAGCGCTCTTAGGAATTCAATAGTATCGCCGTCTTGTTCATATTCTTCGAGAGCTACTTCAAGATATAGACGAGCTTGCTCGGGGTTCTTTAGCTTTTCAATGTGGTATGTTTCAAAACTTTTTGTAGGCATTTTTGTAAATCAACTTTTTTAACTTTAAGATGACAGTATAATTGTCGCATATTGGCGACATATTTTCAAGTTAATTTAGGCTTCATGCCTGCAAAATCAATCTAGCAAAAAGGCTTACACAATGGGAGCCTAGATATCAAAATCCTACATACTTTTGCCAAGAACTGCGCTAAATCCCATAAGTGTTCGGGATAAATAGGGGTGATGAGCTGCCAGCATATATCAACCATGGGGTTCGGGATATTATTAGGATGCATGATTTCATTAGATGAAGCTTGGGCCAGAGCTCTAAAGCTCTCCCCCATTCCCCCACACTCCGACTTTCCGCGGCTTGACCGCGGAATCCATTTTTTTTGCAATTTTTCAGTATTTTATGTAGTTATCAAATCTTGATAACTATATGTTTTCTCCAGTCCGCCGAATTCCTTAGAGATTCTAATTCATGAATAGACTTGATGTGATGGGACTCAGGACGGTACTGGACGCCAACTAAATAATTAAAATAAAACAATTAAATGGATTCCGCGGTCAAGCCGCGGAAAGT
>JBMYXZ010000034.1:0-13315 GCA_049608925.1 Alphaproteobacteria bacterium
AACTAATGCCTGTTGCCCGTAGTTTTTGAGGCATTATGACAATAAAAACAATAAAGACCATGATGAGAATAAGCGGAACATCACTATAAAAGCCTCCTTTTAGACATATGCATTAAACGAAATAAAGCTTAACAAGGGGTTAATATGCATAAATAATTTAAGTCTTTATTTCCGAAAAAAAAATCGTTATCGATAGAAGAGATTAAAATTCGTAATCAGGAGCCATAAATGTCCTTTAAACTTCCAGATCTTCCCTATGATATGTCAGCGTTGGAGCCTCATATATCCGCTCGCACGTTAGAGTTCCACTATGGCAAGCACCACCAGACATATGTAAATAATTTGAATAACCTTACAAAAGATACGCCTATGGCCGATATGTCGCTCGAGGAAATTATTCAGCAAACTGCAGGAGATTCTTCAAAAGCTGGCATATTTAATAATGCTGCTCAGGCATGGAATCATACATTTTATTGGAACAGCTTAACGCCTAATGGCGGTGGCCAGCCAACCGGACCTTTGATGGATAAAATTAATCAAGCCTTTGGCAGTTTTGACGCTTTTAAGGAGCAATTCAGCCAAGCTGCTGTAACACAATTTGGCAGCGGTTGGGCATGGTTAGTTTCAGATAATGGAGCGTTGAAAATTGAAAAAACTCCAAATGCTGAGCTTCCACTGACCAAAGGGCAAACACCCCTGCTTACAGTTGATGTGTGGGAGCACGCATATTATTTGGATTATCAAAATCGCCGCCCGGACTATGTTAAGGATGCGATTGATAGTTTGCTTAACTGGGAATTTGCTGCGCAAAACTTGCAAGCACGCGCAGCTTAAAAACACTCTATACGATTGTGCCCCGTGGTATTCTACGGGGCATTTTCTTACTTACCTTCGGCTTTTTCCATACCAACAACTAATCTTCCACCTTGTGGCACAGTTATCTGACATGTGTGCGCAAGGTCTAGTCCCTCTTTCCTTTGATCTGGATCAAAAGTGAAGCGTACCGGGAAGGAGTGCTTACCGATAATATGGTTTCCAGCATCAACCACGGCAATCATATATGTGCCCTCGATTTTCTGCGGGGCATCATTTGCGCGGCGGATAGCCGTCATAGTTGGAAAAGCTCCGAACGTGCATGTGCTGCCTTCAAAGCTGCATCGCGGATCAATACCATCAATTTCAATTGACGCCAGCCGGCGCTGACCATCTTTTGAGTGGACATGAATTTTAGACAGCTCGCCGACAACGGTTGCCTTGGGGCAGTGTTGATTTAATTCTTCTTTCTTGGGGCCAGAGCAACCAGCAAGGGCGAAACAAGAAAGAGCTAAAGCTAATTTTTTCATCGTGGTTTCCTTAAATTGCAGAATGACTACCATCACAAAATGGCGGATTTTTTGTATCTTTACACCCGCAAAGATACATTGTACCTGTTTGTTCGGCATAAAATGGAACACATTTCATCCCGGTGCCTTTGTGGGCTCCATCGCACATGGGTTGAATTTTTGACAGACCACAACTGCACCAAAAGTAGCGCTCTCCCTTGGTTACTTCGACGGTATAGGGGCCATCTTGCGCGCAAACTTTTTTAAATTCATCTGACATCTTACATCCTGGTCTTAGAAGGTTTATAAATTAAAGTATTGCAAAATCATAAAGGGTCGCTATATGAATGACAATATGAAAGTCGTCGATATATATACAGATGGGTCCTGCAAAGGCAACCCTGGCCCAGGTGGATGGGCTGCTATCCTGCGGTACGGTGATACAGAGAAAGAGATCTCTGGCGGAGAAATCCAGACCACAAACAACCGTATGGAGATGATGGCCGCTATCCAAGGACTAGAAATGCTTACCGAGCCGGTCAGCGTTCGTATCCATACGGACAGCCAATACCTGAAAAATGGTATGACGCAATGGATAGAAGGTTGGAAGCGCAAAGGTTGGAAGACAGCTGATAGAAAGCCTGTCAAGAACGTCGACTTGTGGCAACATTTAGACCAGTTGTGCTCTAATCTTGATGTCGAATGGCATTGGGTAAAGGGCCATTCTGGACACCCAGAAAACGAGCGTGTTGATATGCTGGCACGCCAAGCAATTGTCGCAGTGATGATTGAAGATGAAACACAGCAGTTGGCCGAGTAGGATTTAGGAAAATGAGTACACAATCGAAACATTCTAAGCGATTCCCAGGAGCTGAGCTCTCCATCCGTCAAAAACGCGTCGGGGAAGAAGTGCGCTTTGAGCTGTCAAATTACCTAAGCCGTGGAGATACAGCGCTTGAGGGTATAGATGGTGTCCCCATTACCGTATCCGAAGTTCGCATGAGCGCTGATCTGAAACACGCTTTTGCTTATGTAATGCCTTTAGGTGGGCAAAACATGGAGGAAGTTGTCACGGCCCTTAACGAGTGGAAGTCTCATATCCGCACAGAAGTCATGCGCAAGATTCATCTTAAGTTTGCTCCGCAATTATATTTCCAGCCAGATTTGACATACGATCATATGGATCAAGTAACAGAAAATCTTGCTTCTCCTTCTTACTAATGCACGGCTGGGTCTATATCAATAAGCCTTTAGGGATGACCTCTAACCAGGTTGTTGGCAAGCTGCGCCATGTTTTAGGGCGCAAGCAAAAGGTCGGCCATGGAGGAACACTGGATCCACTGGCGACTGGCGTATTACCCATTGCTATCGGCGAAGGGACCAAAGTCGTTCAATTCATTATGGATCAAACCAAGGCCTATTGTTTCAAGATAGGATGGGGAGAAGAACGTACCACGGATGACCTGGAAGGCGAGGTAACCAAATCAGGCGGAATCGTGCCCATTATAGCCGATATTCAAGAATCTCTTGCACAATTCACTGGGGAAATCGAACAGATTCCGCCAGCTTATTCTGCCCTAAAAGTTGATGGTAAGCGGGCTTACAGCATGGCGCGCGCTGGGGAAGAAGTGGTCTTAAAGCCCAGGAAAGTCACGATTGAATCCCTGGAATATGATGAAAATACTGATACGTTTCATGTGGTTTGCAGCAAAGGCACGTATGTCCGCAGCTTAGCCCGAGATATTGCACGCAGTTTAGGGACTTATGGCCATGTGACCTTGCTTCAGCGAACCCGTGTGGGGAAAATATCGCTTGATGATACGATTTCTCTGGAAAAGGTTGCAGAATTAGGGCATAACATAGCCAGTGGTGGATATCTATATCCCATTGGGAATGTGCTGGACGACATCTTGGCCTTCCCGGTAAATGATGAAATTGGATGTCGTATTCTAAAAGGACAGCGGGTTCCTTGCGATATACAGCAAGATGATCAAGAGCTGGTGCTTCTACATACGATAGCTGATGACATTCCTTTGGCTCTTTGCGAGCTGAAAGGTGGGGTATTGCATCCAAAACGGGTATTTAACATAAAATCATATTAAGGATTAAGACGATGTCGATATCAGCAGAACGTAAATTAGAAGTCATTAAGCAATATGCAATTAATGATGGTGATACAGGTTCCCCTGAGGTTCAGATTGCAATTCTGACCGAGCGTATTGTGAACCTGACAGAGCACATGAAAGAGCATAAGAAAGACTTTCACTCACGTCGCGGCTTGTTAATTATGGTGAGCCAGCGCAGGAAGTTGTTGGGATATCTTAAGAAGAAGGATTTCCCACGGTATGACAAGATTATGACCAGCTTGGGTATTCGCCGTAAAAAAGATGATTGATCAAAGTGTTGGGGGCTCTTATGGCCCCCAAACTGTAATATAGGTACGAAAAAATGTTTAAAGTATATAAGAAAGAATTAAATTGGGGCGGGCGCCCACTGATCCTGGAGACAGGTCGCATTGCTCGCCAGGCCGAGGGAGCCGTCATGGTCACATATGGTGAGACGGTAGTATTATGCGCGGTGACGGCAGCTAGAGAAGCGCCAAATGTCGACTTTTTCCCTCTTACCGTTCACTATCAAGAAAAAATGTATGCAGCAGGACGCATTCCTGGTGGATTCTTCAAGCGTGAAGGTAAGGCTACTGAGAAAGAGACGCTGACGTCTCGCCTTATTGACCGCCCAATTCGTCCATTGTTTGCTGATGAATTCCGTAATGAGGTTCAAATCGTTTGTACGACAATGAGCCACGATCTGGAGAATAACCCTGATATTCCAGCGCTTATCGGCGCATCTGCGGCACTTGCTATTGCTGGCTTGCCATTCCAGGGCCCACTGGGTGCTGCGCGTGTGGCTTTCAAGGATGGTGATTACATCCTAAACCCAACCTATGAGCAGATGACTGAAACAGATTTGGACTTAATCGTTGCTGGTACTAAAGATGCCGTGATGATGGTTGAATCAGAAGCAAAAGAGCTGTCTGAGGAAGAAATGTTGGGCGCTGTGATGTTTGGTCACAAGGAATTTCAGCCAGTTATCGATGCAATTATCGAGTTGGCAGCAGAAGCTGGTAAAACACCTTGGGAGGCGCCTCAGCCAGACCCCGCTAAGCAAGCTTTTTACGAAAAACTGCAAAGTGGCTATGAGCAAGAAGTGCGTCACGCATATGCGCTTCAGGACAAGACAGAGCGTCGCACACGCTTAGCTGAAATTAAAACTTCTGCCGCTGACGTGCTGTTGACTGAAGAAGACAACGATGAAAAAGCATTCGGTGCAGCCTTTAAAAAGCTGGAAAGCGATATTGTTCGTGGCGATATCTTGAAGACTGGCAAGCGAATTGATGGACGTGATACACGCACTGTGCGCCCAATTGATTGCGAAGTTGGCATTCTTCCTCGCGTGCATGGAAGTGCATTATTTACCCGCGGTGAAACGCAGGCAATGGTTGTAACAACCTTGGGTACAGGCCAGGATGAACAGATCATTGATGCAACTGAAGGTGAATCAAGAGAACACTTTATGCTGCATTATAACTTCCCGAACTATTCAGTTGGTGAAGTTGGACGCATGGGCCCTCCAGGACGTCGTGAAATTGGTCACGGTAAACTTGCTTGGCGTGCTCTAAAGCGCTTGATGCCTACAAAAGAAGAGTTCCCATACACAATCCGTATGGTATCAGAGATTACTGAATCAAATGGCTCTTCTTCAATGGCAACCGTTTGTGGATCTTCTCTTGCGATGATGGATGCGGGTATTCCGCTGAAGCGTCCAGTTGCAGGTATTGCAATGGGTCTGATTAAAGAAGGCGATGATTTCAGTGTTCTTTCAGACATTCTAGGTGACGAGGATCACTTGGGCGATATGGACTTTAAGGTTGCTGGAACTGACGAAGGTGTTACATCTTTGCAGATGGACATCAAGGTTGCTGGTATTACGCAAGAGATCATGGATGTGGCACTTAGCCAAGCTAAGGACGCCCGTTTGCATATCCTTGGCGAGATGAATAAAGCCTTGGGCGAAACCCGCGATGGTCTTCGTGACAGCGCACCGCGCATGGAAACGGTTTCTGTGCCTAAGGACCGCATTGGTGAAATCATCGGCCCAGGTGGTAAGATGATTCGCGAGATTACTGAAGAATCAGGCGCTCAGATTGATATTGGGGAAGATGGCACCGTGACAATCGCTGCGGTTAACAAGGATTCAATTGATATCGCGCGTAAGCGTATCGAAGGTATCGTTGCCGAGCCTGAGATTGGTGTGATCTATCAAGGTAAAGTTGTGAAGATTATGGACTTTGGTGCTTTTGTGAACTTTATGGGCGCAAAAGACGGCTTGGTTCATATCAGCGAGCTAAGCACAGAACGTGTTAAAAGCGTTGATTCCGTTGTCAACACAGGTGACAGCGTATATGTCAAGCTGATCGGACTTGATGGACGCGGTAAGGTTAAACTAAGCATGAAGTGCGTTAACCAAGAAACCGGCGAAGAGATCGTTCAAGCTGAAGAGTCACAACAATAAGGTCTAGGTGAAAGTAGTATGAAAAACCTGAAGCCCCTAGTATTTGACGGTAAAGAAGTACTGCCTATCGTTGAAGGCGGTAAGGGGATTGCGGTATCTAACGGCGAAAGTTCCGGTGCGTGGGCGCGTGCCGGCGGAATCGGAACTTTTTCCGCTGTTAATGCTGATGCCCATGATGAAAATGGAAATCTGATCCCAGTTGTCTACAACGGCCGTACCCGTGGTGATCGCCATCGCGAGTTGATCGAGTATGCGATTAAGGGAGGGATTACCCAAGCGCGTATTGCCCATGAAATGGCAGGTGGTCAAGGCCGCATCCACATGAATGTTTTGTGGGAAATGGCAGGCGTTGAGCCCATCCTGCACGGTGTGCTGCAAGGTGCAAAAGGCTTGATCCAAGGTGTGACGTGTGGGGCTGGTATGCCTTACCGCATTGCAGAGATTTCTGCACGCTATGGTATCCATTACTTCCCCATTGTCTCATCAGGCCGCGCTTTTCGCGCGTTGTGGAAGCGGGCATACTCTAAGTTCCCAGAATGGCTAGGCGGGGTCGTGTACGAAGATCCATGGTTGGCTGGTGGTCATAATGGCCTTAGTAACAGCGAAGATCCTGAAAGCCCAGAAGATCCAATGCCACGCGTTAAGGTATTGCGTGAGGTTCTGAACTCTTTTGGCCTGCATAATACGCCAATCATTATGGCTGGTGGTGTTTGGCATCTAAAGGATTGGGAAGACTGGATTGATAACCCGGAAATTGGTCCGATTTCCTTCCAGTTCGGAACTAGGCCTTTGTTGACGCAAGAAAGCCCTATTTCTAATGACTGGAAGCGTCGTTTGCTGACATTAAACCCAGGTGACATTAAGCTGAATAACTTTAGCCCCACAGGATTTTATTCTTCCGCGGTGAAGAATGATTTCATGCACGAGCTGTCTCAGCGTAATGATCGTCAGGTAGCCTACCAAACCAAGCCTGTAGGGGATCATGATGCGGAAATCGGCATCGGCCCCCGTAATCGTCTGGTCTATCTAACAGAACACGACAAAGTCCGTGTGCAAGAATGGATACAGGCTGGCTATACCGAGGCGATGCGTACACCTGATTCGACCCTGATATTCGTGCAGCCTGAAAAGTCTCGCGAGATCTTAAAAGATCAGATCGATTGCATGGGGTGCTTGTCACAATGCCGCTTTAGCAATTGGTCTCAAGATGAATCAGGTACAAACGGCAAAAAAGCGGATCCACGGTCGTTTTGTATCCAGAAGACGCTGCAATCAATTAGCCACGAGGGCAAAGTTGAAGATCAGCTGATGTTTGCCGGGCACGGAGCATACCGATTTGCCCAGGATCCATGGTACAAGGATGGCTTTGTCCCAACTGTTCAGCAGTTGGTCGAGCGCATTCAAACCGGTTATTAAAACCTAACCAAAAAGAAGGAGAGCAGCTATGCTTACAGTTGGAGATCGTTTCCCTACTTTTAACCTAAAGGCCTGTGTTTCTGCGGAACAAAGCGACAATGCCTTTATTGATATTAGCAATGAGTCTGACAGTGGGACTTGGAAAGTATTCTTTTTCTACCCAAAAGACTTTACCTTCATCTGCCCAACAGAGTTGGTTGAATTTGACCAGGCATTCCCTGAGTTCGACAGTGCAAACGTAAAGCTTTACGGCGTCAGCACAGATACCGAGCACGTTCATCGCGCGTGGCGCAGCAGCCGTGAAGACATTGGTGGACTTCGTTATCCGTTGATTTCAGACATCCGTAAAGATCTGTCTATGGCGTTGGGCATTTTGAACCGCGATGAAGCTGTTTGCCACCGGGCAACGTTCATCGTAAACCCAGAAGGCATCATCATGCATGTTTCTTGTAATCACCATGATGTTGGCCGTAACCCACAGGAAATCTTGCGTACAGTGCAGGGATTCCAGACTGGTGACCTGTGTGCTTGTAACTGGCAGAAAGGTGACAATCACGTAACAGCTGCGTAAAGTATACCAGCTTAACAATTTTTTGTTTTTTGCCCCCTTACAATGATTAGCATTGTTTAGGGGGCTTTTTTTATGCGTCAAAAAATATCACTATGTGCATTTATTATATTAACAGTGACTGTGTACGCGTCTGACGAAGATTGGCTCTTGCCAAAGGATCTTACACTACAAGTTTGCAAGCATCTAAAGTATAGTGACATTTGCAGTTTGCTGCTTACATGTAAAAAACTGAAATCCCATGTCTCACAGCTGCAAGATCTTTGCATGCAAGAAAGGGTTACGCAGGCAAAGCTGAAGATAATGCCCAAAATGCTACCTAATCTGCAACATTTAGACTTAAGAGTGGCATATGCGGATTATGGTTTTCTGTCTAAACTAACTTCTTTAAATAGCCTGGCACTATGTGGGCTGCATATGAAGGCAAGAGTCAGTGTTTTAAGGTGTCTTAGCCTGAGATCTCTAGATATATCGAGAAACAAAATCTTTTCTTTAAATGACGAACTTTTGCATCATACGGGGCTGACCAAGTTGGATATCTCAGAAAACATTGTGAATAATAGAACATTCAGCATCTCGCCTCAGTCCAAGCTACGGAGCCTAACAGCTTCACAGTGTGGAATGTTTTCGTTAAAAGGGGTATTAACACAAACAAGGTTAGAACGTTTGAACCTGTGCTCTAACCCGTACATCAACATAGGGTCTATTGGAAGGTTATACAATCTTACATGGTTGAACCTGGCTTTGTGCAATGTAGATGATGAGAAGGTGAAATTTCTGCCGATGCTGCCGCACCTGCGGACATTAATCCTGTGGGGGAATCCAATTACAAAATTTCCTAAATTGAGTATTACAAACCTGGATATCATGGCTTGTAAAAACCTTATAAACGAAACTCTTAATAACTTGCCCATGCTTAAAAGCTTGCAAGCCAACATTTGGCATATAGACGTGGATCAACACTGGCTTTCCCGCCTTGAAACGCTTTGCCTGGTCTATAATAACCGCTCTGTGGACGAGCAGAAGCAAGTTGAGGCAATGCGTAGAGGGTTGCTAAAAACTACGATTGTGGATTCAGTCTTATGGCAGAGATAAAAAATTCTGTATGGCAAATTGAATCTCGCAAAAACTATGAAACATCATCTACACAGATTATTTCGATACAGATTTGAAGTACGATCTTTTTTCGATTTCAGTGACCTCTACTGTTATTGAAAGACTTTCTATTTTTACAAAAGCCGCTTTCAAAAATTCTCCAACCGCATAAGATATTTGGTCTTTTTGTTCTAAAGTTCGCCCTGATAACATTTTGACATTGACGTGTACAAAGTGGTCTTGAGCACCTAAAAAAGACTCGAAACTAATTGATCTTACTTTAATGGACTCTCTCTCAAAATCACTATTTATCACCAGTATTTCTATAAAAGAGGTAAAGAAGTCTCGCTTCGCAATATTGGGTTCCATGCCCTTTGAGTGTTCGATAACAATATGTGGCATTATGTTGATAGGCTCTCAAAAATCCAGAATATATAATATATTCTATGCAAGAGACAGCAATAGAATCAAGTGGTATGCATTCTTTGAGCGTAATATTTAATCCTCGACGGTTACCTCAACGCCTAGTGGCAAAGTATCATATATCCATTTTGAATCTTCTGTACTGACTCTGACGCATCCAGCGCTTGCAGGTTGACCCAGTTTAGCTTGTTCACTATGACTCCTGAAAAAACACCTACAGACCCCGCAAATTTGCACAAAAAACGTTCGACCGTCAACGATCATGATTGCGCTTAACGCCGTAGTATGGAATAAAGATATCATACGGTAATCTTAATCTATAAGGGGATATACATGGATAAGCAAAAAGCCTTAGACGCCGCATTAGGTCAGATTGAACGCGCCTATGGTAAGGGGTCTGTCATGAAGCTTGGGCAGCGTGACAACGCAGTGGATGCCGAAGTTACGTCGACCGGCTCGATTGGCTTGGATATCGGCTTAGGCATTGGCGGTGTTCCCCGTGGTCGTATTATCGAGGTCTATGGCCCTGAAAGCTCAGGTAAAACCACGATGGCGCTGCATATTGTTGCCGAGAGTCAAAAGCAAGGCGGCACAGCGGCTTTCGTAGATGCTGAGCATGCATTGGACCCAATATATGCCCGTAAACTAGGGGTGAACATTGACGAGCTGCTGATTGCACAGCCTGACGCGGGTGAACAAGCACTAGAGATAGCTGATACGCTTGTGCGTTCAGGCGGTGTTGACGTGTTGGTAGTCGACAGTGTCGCGGCTCTTGTTCCAAAGGCTGAGCTGGAAGGCGATATGGGTGATTCTCACATGGGTCTGCAAGCCCGCTTGATGAGCCAAGCATTACGTAAACTGACAGGCTCGATCTCGAAGACAAAATGTACTGTGATTTTCATTAACCAGATTCGCCAGAAGATTGGCGTGATGTTTGGTAATCCTGAGACGACAACGGGTGGTAACGCGCTGAAGTTTTATTCGTCAGTCCGAATGGATATTCGTCGTATCGGAGCGATCAAAGATCGCGATAATGTGATTGGTAACCAGACACGCGTGAAGATCGTGAAGAATAAGATGGCGCCTCCATTCAAGGTGGTGGAATTTGATATCATGTACGGTGAAGGTATTTCCAAAACTGGCGAGCTGATTGACTTGGGTGTTGCTGCAGACATCGTTGAAAAGTCTGGATCTTGGTATTCATACAATGGTCAACGCATTGGGCAAGGTAAGGAAAATGTCCGCCAGTTCTTGAAGGATAATCCTGATGTAGCCAACCAAATCGAGCAGCAAATCCGAGAGAAATCTGGACTTGTGGCAAAAGGTATGATGGACGGAACTAACCAAGAAAAGGTTGGAGAAGAAGCCACTAAGGCAGCCGCGGCGTAAGGACGACTGACTTATGGAATCTGCATCGGATATACGCAAGCATTTCTTGGACTATTTTCAGAACGCAGGGCACACGATTGTGCCCTCGTCTCCGTTGGTGCCACATAACGACCCAACGTTGATGTTCACAAATGCTGGGATGAACCAGTTCAAGAATGTATTCACAGGGCTTGAAACCCGCGATTATAATCGCGCGACATCCTGCCAAAAAGTTGTCCGAGCAGGTGGTAAGCATAATGACCTCGAGAATGTTGGTCATACTGCGCGTCACCACACGTTTTTTGAAATGCTGGGCAATTTCTCGTTTGGTGATTATTTCAAAGAGCAAGCGATTGAACTGGCCTGGAACCTTATCACCAAAGACTATGGCTTGGATAAGAACCGTCTGCTGGTTACCGTCTATGCAGAAGACGAAGATGCCGCGGGCTTTTGGAAGAAAATTGCCGGTCTGTCTGATGATAAGATCATCCGCATTGCCACGTCTGATAATTTCTGGTCCATGGGAGAAATTGGCCCATGTGGCCCGTGTACAGAAATATTCTATGACCATGGTGATCATATTGCGGGCGGGCCTCCTGGCACGCCAGAAGAAGATGGCGATCGCTTTGTCGAAATCTGGAACCTAGTCTTCATGCAGTATGAAAAGACTGCGGAGGGTCGTATCGATCTGCCGAACCCATGTGTTGATACAGGTATGGGCCTAGAGCGCATTACCGCCGTAATGCAGGGTGTGCACGATAACTATGACATTGACTTGTTCCAAGCCTTAATCCGTGCGTCAGAAGAAGCTACAGGCGTTGGCTCGGAAGGGGATCATGGTGTGTCCCATCGCGTAATTTCTGATCACCTGCGGTCGTCCTGCTTTTTGATCGCAGATGGTGTGACGCCCTCGAATGAAGGCCGAGGATATGTGTTGCGACGGATCATGCGCCGGGCGATGCGGCATGCGCATCTGCTTGGCTGCAAAGACCCTCTGATGTGGCGTTTGGTGCCTGCCCTGATTGGAAAAATGGGGGGTGCCTATTCTGAGCTGGTTCGCGCCGAAGCTTTGATGACAGAGATCTTGAAGCTTGAGGAAGAGCGCTTCCAGCGGACTTTGGGCCGTGGCTTGCGTTTGCTGTCTGAAGAAGTAACAAAGATAGGTGACGGTGATAAGCTTTCCGGAGATGTTGCGTTCAAGCTATATGACACATATGGCTTTCCGTTGGACCTGACGGAAGACGTCTTGAAGAATCAGGATATTGCGGTAGACACTGACGGATTTGACACCGCCATGGAAAAACAACGTGCTGCGGCGCGGGCTTCTTGGTCGGGGTCCGGAGAAAAAGCAGAAGACCGTATATGGTTTGATATGCAAGACGAACTGGGGGCTACCGAGTTCTTGGGCTACGAGTCTACGCACACAGAAGGGCAAATTATTGCCATCATTAAAGAGGGGGCGAAGGTTGATAAAATCTCCGCTGGGGATCAGGCAATGATTGTCTGCAACCAAACCCCGTTTTATGCAGAATCTGGTGGTCAAATGGGAGATCACGGGTCTTTGTCTACCGCCAATGGGGCACAGTTTGTCGTGTCCGATACCGCAAAGAAAGTTGGCAAGCTACATGCACATATCGGCACGTTGCAAGCAGGAAGCCTATCGGTCGGAGACGCCGTCGTACAAGATGTCAATGTAGACCGCCGGGATAAGCTACGGGCAAATCATTCGGCTACGCACTTGATTCATGCCGCTTTGCGCAAGCATATTGGCGAACACGTGGTGCAGAAAGGCTCGCTAGTTGCGGAAGATCGTCTGCGCTTTGACTTTAGCCACACAAAGCCTTTGACGCGCACGGAAATCCAACTTCTCGAGAACGAGGTTAACAAGCACGTGCGTGGCAATAGCGCTGTAGGCACCCGCTTAATGACCCCTGACGAGGCACAAGAAGCAGGTGCACTTGCATTGTTTGGCGAGAAATATGATGACGAAGTGCGCGTGGTCTCTATGGGATCCGAGGAGTATTCCATCGAATTATGCGGTGGAACACACGTTCGCCGCACAGGTGATATTGGGTATTTCAAGATTATCTCAGAAGCTGGAGTTGCTGCTGGAATCCGCCGCATTGAAGCGTTCACGGGGGCTGCAGCTGAAGAATACAGTGCAACTATGGAGCAGAACCTGCGCGATCTTGCGGCTCAGTTGAAGGTATCTCCCCAGCAAGTAGGCGATCGCGTCGCATCATTGGTGCAAGAGCGTAAAAAGCTGGAGAAGGCCCTTTCTGTGGCTAAGCAAGGAGGCCAAGGCGCCACTGCAGCTGCTGTTAAAGATATTGCAGGTGTGAAGTTTGTACATCAGGCTTTGGAAGATGTGCCAGCAAAAGATCTGCGCGGCATTGTGGATACAAAGAAAAAGGAAATCGGCAGCGGTGTAGTATTGGCGACAACCGTCAGCGAGGGTAAAGTCTCACTAGCAGTCGGCGTCACGCAAGATATTACAGACCGCGTCAGTGCTGTTGATATCGCAAGACAGGCAGCAGAAACCCTGGGTGGC
>JBMYXZ010000035.1:0-13203 GCA_049608925.1 Alphaproteobacteria bacterium
AACTAATGTCATTGAAAAGCCAGATAAAATTATACTAAGTGCAATAGGCCTTGATCACACCCATATTCTAGGAAACACGCTTGCCAAAATAGCCCATGAGAAAGCTGGCATTATCAAGCCTAATTGCCCCGTCTACACCTGTCTGCAAGATCCTGAAGTGCTCACCATTTTCAGGGAATATGCCGATGTACATGTGTCAGCCCCTGCATCCAGCTTCATGGAAGAAAATAGGTTGCTGGCATATTCAGTGGTCAGAGATATCCCAGGGGTTAAGGATTCAAATGTTGTCAGCAATTGGCCAGGGCGTATGCAAGAAATTTCCGTACAGGGGCAAAAAATTACCATAGATTGCGCCCATAACCCCATGGGTGTTGCACGCTGTCTGCGTGAGTACGACAATCCAGTTGTTCTATTAGCTGTTGCAAAAGACAAGGATCTTATCGGCATGCTGAACGCTATGCGCGGCAACTGCAGAGAAGTTGTGGCTGTGGACATTCAAGGAACATATCGCGATATGTATTCAGCCCAAGAAATAGTCAAGCAAGCTGCAAGAATTGGACTGAAAGCAAAAGAGTATAGTGATGGGGACTTGGAAAAAATACCCCACAGCCAACCTGTGCTAGCCATGGGGTCAATTCACTTAATTGCTAAGCTTTCGCGGACTTAAACATTCCGAACACCTTATAGATATTCTCTTTGCTTAGGTAGACATATACTGTTGGAACAACATACAGGGTAAACAATGTACCAATTGTCATACCGCCTACAATAACGTGTCCAATCTGGTTCAGGCTTTCGTGACCAGCTCCACTTGCATACGCCAGAGGAACAGCACCCAGAACCATCGCAAAGGTTGTCATCAAAATTGGGCGCAAGCGAACGCGTGCCGCATGCATAGCTGCCTCAGCACGTTTCATCCGTCCTTCTTCAACCAATTGGTTGGCAAATTCAACAATCAAAATACCGTGTTTTGTGATAAGCCCGATCAAGGTGACCAGGCCGATCTGCCCGAAGATCGTCATCGTCCCGAACGTAAAGGATGTCCAGCCAACATCTGCCCCCAGTATCATCAGGCCAAGCAAACCACCAACCAGTGACAGCGGCACCGAGAACATAATAATCAACGGATCCAGGAAGCTTTCATATTGCGCAGACAGAACCAGATAAATCGATATCAGCGCCGCGAGGAAGATCTTCAGGATATTCGCACTTTCTTCCATGAAACGCTTAGATTCACCCGCGAACTCGATCTTTGAGCCTTCTGGCAGCACGCGGCGAGCCTCGTTCATTGCCTTTGTAAGAACAGATTCTTGGTCATAACCAGGAAGAAGTTCTGCATATACCGTTGCTGACCTTAGACCACTTGTATGATAGATCTCTGTGGGAACCAACTGCTTTTCAATAGTCACGATCTCGGACAGCGGTATCATGACAACCTTGTTGTCGCGTTGCGCTTTAATGAACAACGCAGAAATATCTTCCTTTGTCTGACGGAAGCGTTCCGCGAGTTCAACAGATACAGGATAGCGGAAGCTTTCCTTCTCGAAATACGTAGCCGGCCTACCGCCAATCAATGTATCCAGAAGTTCTCCAACGCGATTCAAGTCAATCTTCATGAAGGCAGCCTTCTTGCGATCGATCTTGATAACAATTTCCTGTTCTTCCGAGCTTAACGTGTCTTCGATGTTATCTTTATCGATACCTTCGATCTTACGCAGTTCTGATACATAGTCGTTGAACAAAGATACCAGCTCGTCATAAGACTTTGTTGTTTGAACGTTAATTTCAATCGGCTTACCACGGCCACCGCCACCTGTAAGCGAGCGTCCACGGCCCCAAACAGCAAAGCTCATACCTGTGATTTCGTTGAACTTAGGGCGCAGCTGACGCGATAGGTCCATAGAAGAAATACTGCGCATTTCCCAAGGAACCAAATAGTTTTCAATTGTGCTGTCGCCTTTTGCCTGGATCAGTGTCAGGCGCTTCTCGATTTCTGGCACACCTGCGAAGATATCCTCAGCTTGCTCCATATATTTGTTGATAAACTTCAGGCTAGCTCCCTGAGGTGGGAAAGCGCGCGCCTTTACATAGCCTTGGTCTTCTGCAGTTGAAAGGTCCTGCTTTACGTTTGACCACAAGACTACTGTCAGAAGTGCCATAAAAGCTGCCGTCAGGATAACAAGCCAGCGTGGGATTGCATCCAGCGAGCGAGCATAAGCATCATCCAACCAATGCAAGAAACCCTCAATCCAAGCATCAACACGCTGGAACAAGGAATAATGTTGCTTTCTACCTTTTGAGTCTTTCTTGTTAAGATCAACGACTTCGTGGTGACGCAAGAATAAGGCGCACATCATAGGTGACAGAGTCAGCGCGAAGAATCCTGACAAGATCACAGCACCCGCCAGAGTAATGGCAAACTCAGTAAAGATTTTACCTGTAATACCAGGATACAGAGCAACAGGGGCGTACACCGCGGCCAGCGTAATGGTCATGGCTATAACAGCATAGCTAATCTCTTTAGAACCTTTGAGAGCTGCATCCAGGGGTTTCATCCCCTTTTCTATATACCTATAGATATTCTCCAGCATAACAATGGCGTCATCCACCACCAGACCAATGGCCATAACCAATGCCAGCAGTGTTAGTACGTTAATTGTAAAACCAAAGTATGCCATGATCGCGCATACACCGATCAACGAAAGCGGAATTGTTACAATCGGCACAATCGAAGCACGGAAACTGCGCAAGAAGAAGAAGATAACCAAAATAACCAGGGCAGCGGCTTCATAGATAGTTGTACGGACTTTTTGAAGGGATTTATCAATAAAGATCGAATTGTCCTTGGCAATCTCAATTTCCATACCTTGAGGTAGGTTCTGTCTTACCTTCGTGAGAAGTTCGTTAATATCACGAGAAATATCCAAATCGTTGGCTGTTGACTGACGTGTGATCGCTAATGAAACCGCTTCTTTTCCGTTGAAGCGCACCCGAAAATCTTCCTCAACTGCGTCAAATTTCACTTCTTCTGCAATGTCAGAAATGCGGACAAGATACCCATCACGTTCTTCGACAACAACGCTTCTGAATTCTTCTTCGGTTTTCAATGTCGCCTTTGTGGTAACCGTGATCTGACGATCTTCCGTGATCAAGCTACCGGCTGGTTTTTCAAAAGTCTGCTGCTTTAATGCTTGCGCAACTTCTTCTGGAGATACCTGAAAAGCTGCCATTTTGATTGGGTCCAAGCGGATGTACATGCGGTAATCACCACCACCCCACGTATCCACTGCTGCCACTCCAGACACGGTCTGCAGCTGGCTTTCAAGTGTATTCCTAGCATAGTCAGAAACATCTTTCAGTTCATGACGGTCGCTGTAAAGCACCAGATACATCATTGGGATCGCATCAGCATCTGCTTTACGAATCACGGTGTTTTGAATATCCGGTGGGAACTTTGAACGGGCACGGCTGACTTTTTCGCGCACATCGTTGGCCGCCGCATCAATATCGCGGTCAAGGCGGAAAGTCAGCGTAATCGCACTTTCACCTGAGCCATTTCGTGATGTCATCGAGTCAATACCCTCGATACTAGAGAGCGCATTTTCCAGCGGTTTCGTTATCTGTGTCTCAATAATTTCAGGACTGGCGCCCTCGAACTGCGTGATAACCGATACGCGTGGCTGATCAATTTTCGGATAGTGGCGCAGTTGTAAGCGTTCAATTGATTGAAGCCCCAAGAACAACAATAGTAGGGATAAAACAGTTGCAAGAACGGGCCTGCGAATACAGATTTCAGTTAACTTCATGGTATTTGATCACTCTTTATATTTCAGGCTCGATTACTCGTCTGTTTCAGTTTCTTCAGCGTCAGTTTCAACTTCTGCTTCAGAATTTTCTGACTCCTCAGATTCAGCTTTCACATCATCTTCATCGTCAGAATCGTCATCATCATCGCCGTCGTCTTCGTCATCTACGTCAAAGTCGTCATCATCGTCGTCATCTTCTTCTAGAGAGTCATCGTCTTCAATGTCTTCAACGACGCGTACGGGATAACCATGGCGGATCTTGCTAACACCGATGGTGATAACTTGGTCTCCTTCGCTTAGGCCGCGCACAACCTCAACGACACCGCCTTCGGACAACCCGGTTTCAACAGGGAGCTTATAAGCTGTTGGCACAATTTTTTCCTGATGTGGAATATTCACAACGCGATAGACGAATTCTTCATCACCTCGGCTATGGATAGCGGCTTCTGGCAGCAGTAGGGTGTTGTCTTTTGACCCAACAACCATGCGAACACGGGCAAATTGTCCAGGCTTAAACATGCCCTGCTTGTTATCCATTTTTGCACGAACAGTGATGCTATGGGCTGCCGCATCAACACGCGCATCCAGCGCATCAATCACACCTGTAAACTCTTGACCATCATAGCCATCGATTTCCATGGTGACTTCTTGCCCTATGCTGATAGCTTTCAAATATGTAGCGGGAACACGAAAGTCTATTTTAATGGGGTCAATATCAATGATCGTCAGCAGTTCAGTACGTTGATCAACCAATCCGCCAATGCTGAACTTTTTCAGGCCAACCACACCATCAAACGGCGCGCGAATTACGGTGTTATCCAGCTTATAACGCGCTTGATCACGCTTTGCTTCTGCTTCCAGCATGCGGGCGTAAGATTTTTCCTGTTCTTTTTTGGGCCCAGCACTTTGTGCCGCAAGCTTCTTATAACGCTCGTATTCGTTTTTCCACAGCAGCACTTCTGCTTCTGCTTCTTTCACACGCGCTTGGTATAAGCGATCGTCCAGCCTGACAAGCACGTCACCTTTTTGGACGAATTCACCGCCGCGGAATTTTACAGCTTCGATGATACCTTCAATTTCAGGATGAATAGTGACCTCGTTGTCAGCCAGCAAGCTACCTACAGTAGTCACACGTCTGACGATAGAACCCTGTCGTACTTTTTCTGCTTCCACGGTTATTGGGTCAAATGCTGCCTCGTCGCTATCAGATCCAAAGAAATACTGATAGCCCCCATATAACGCAGAAATAACAACTACTGCGATTAGCCCCAGCGCTACTAGTCTTTTTGTATTGTCGTCCATCGAATGTCCAATTACTCAAAAATCTCTTATCAACTACCGATCATAACACATTTTTGCGCCATAGGAAAAAAATATCTATACCTTTATTGCATAGTCCTTATGCGGATTTGACATGGGAGGGGTCACCCCCTCCCCGCCGCTTAGAATGGTGAAATAGCATCAAGAATTTGCTGACCATATGGTGGTTGTTGCACATCCGTGATGTGACCTCTGCCGCCATAGGAAACACGTGCCTCGGCAATTTTTTCCGAGCTAATCGTATTGTCAGACATAATATCCTGAGGCCTAATGATACCCGTTATAAGCAGTTCACGGACTTCAAAGTTCACTCTGATCTCTTGACGTCCTGCAACGACAAAATTTCCATTTGGCAATACTTGGATGATTGTGGCTGCAACTTTAAGGTCTAATTTTTCCTTTCGCGCCACCACACCATTGCCTTCATGTGACGGCGAACTGGAAAAGCCGATCAAGTTTGAAGGATCAACACCTTGCGGTAAAACGCCCGTCAGTTTCGTCTCGAAGCCCATAAAGTTGTTTACCTGGACTTTTTCCGAGCTTGTTCGAGACCGGCTTGTTTTATTGCTGATATCCGCCTTGTCTTCAAATTTGACCAATATTGTCAGAATATCGCCAACATCTTTTGCTCGCTGGTCTTTAAAGAACGATCGTGCACCTGATTTCCACAAAGTATTCTCGCCACGGATTTCAACCTTTGCATTGGGCATCGGCATGGTAATCGGCGCGTAGCTGGGGTTTGACACAGGGTTACGGATTTGTGTTAAGGGCGGCGCTTCGCCAACCTGACTGAGGCGATTTAGGGAATTACACCCCGTCAGAGTCAGTCCTGCCATTAAGACCACACATATTCTCATGATAAAGCTCCCAAGCCTTGCACATCAACTGAAACGCGTTTTGGACCCAAGACAGTTGCTTGCAGCACGCGCTTCGAATCAATATTCATAATTTTTATCAGTGTATTATTGTATCCATTTTCCAAGGCTTTGCCCTTAGTTGTCAATGTCATGAATGGTGTTTTCGCAACAATGACCACGGCCTCGCCTTTGTGAATGATTTTCGGATAAGTTATGTCGGATTTCTGAATTGGTGCTTTGGCCCGTATTGCGCCCCTACGCGGAGTTGCTCCGACAAGATTGGCCTCGTCAGTGATCATCGTCGCATGTACATGATGCGCGGGGATTTCGACCCAGGAAATATCCTCCTCGGTAATGATATGACCTTTTTCCATATTATTCATCAGCACTGGAATGGTGCTTAATGGTGTAATGCGGCCACTAATGCGAAAGTCTTTACTGTCGTCACCGCTTTCTTCCACCTGATAGACTTTGGTGCTGAAACGTGTGCGGCTATTGTTGAAGCGGAACTTATCAAAGCGGATGCTTCCAATATGCCCTTTGGCAAAGTGCATATCCAGAGATCGCTGATCCACATCTATTTGATTAGCGCCAGTCCCAAGCTCTGCGGCAATCTCTTGCTTCAGCTGCTCGATAATATCATCATGCTCAAACACATCGCTATCTGCAACAATAATGGCCTGGTTTGCACCAGCATCACGTGTCCAGTGCACCCCATGGCGGCGCGCTAGTCTGCGCAATCTTTTGCTGTGCAGAACATAACGCTTACCTGGCTTGGGCGAGGGAAAAAGCTCTTTATCCTGCTTTTCATCGATCCCATCAAAGATGTCAGAAAGGTGCACATATGGACCAGCAACTTTGACACTTGACCTTACAGTTGCCCCATCAGCATCGGTGATAAATGCCAACAGGGATATGGTGATTAAAAGCAAATAGGTCATTATTTTCCAACTCCTGGTAGGACGGACATCATCTTACTTGCGGTATCTAGTGTACGAGAGTTCAATTGATGCGCTTGCTCTGCTTCAATTAATGCTGTGATCTCGCGCACAGGCTTAACGTTCGAGGCTTCCTTACCGCCACCGAAGATGGTTCCAAACCCTTCTGTTCCTGCAACACCTTGCACAGGGGGCCCCGAAGCCTGCGTTGCCATCAAAAGGTTATCCCCAATGGCTCTTAATCCTGCATTGTTTGGAAATTTAACAAGCTCTAGTTGCCCCAAAAGTTGCGGCTCGATCTGGCCAGTCACTTTGGCATACACTTCACCGTTGGTGTTAACGTAAAGCTCTTCCGCGTTAATGGGAATTGTAATGTCTGGGGAAAATTTAAATCCGTCTCGCGTTGTTAAAGTGCCTTGTGCATCTGGTCGCATAGCACCGTCCCTGGTGTATGCTGCTTCACCTGATGGCAATTGAACGGTCAAGAAACCCTCTCCCTGAATCATTACATCTAGCGGATTTTCTGTGATCTGGATCGCACCCTGTTCCATGATACGAGTCGTACCCGCAAGTGCCACACCAAGACCTATTTGCACACCCGTAGCATTTAGGGTACCTGCACTAGAGGTAGCGGTTCCCACACCTGTGTAGTCTTGGTACATCTGGGTTTTAAACTCAGCTCGATTTCTTTTATAGCCATCAGTGTTCACGTTGGCCAAGTTATGGGCCAACACTTCGACCTTCTTCTTCATGGCCTCCATACCTGTTGCGGCGATTGCTGCTGCGGTCATGATTTTTCTCCTTAACTATATGACTTTAACAGCTCTGATCGCATTCTATCGTCTCCCTTAGACTTTAGCTCGAAAAGATGCTGTTCCATTTGGTCGTTCTTTTGTAATTCTATTAAATTGGCCGTTGCCAATATTGGGTTAACGTTGGACTTACGCAGTGCCCCTGACGTAAAAGATGGATTTTCAATCGGCACCGGCGCTTGATCCGTCGTCAGCATGTTATTTTGAATTGAGCGAACTTTGTGAACATTCTCAAAAGTAAATAAGCCTACTTGCCCAAAAGTCCTGCCATCATATGACGACACGGTTCCATCTTTCGCTATCTTAACGTCACTGACATCGATAGGAATCGTAAGGGGCTCTTGGTTTGTGTCTAATAGGACATTGCCCAAATCATCTGCAATTTGGCGCTGCTCGTTCATCATGCCAGTTCCGTTTAAGGTATAGACCACTTCGCCTTCTGGTGTTCTGCGCGCCATGTATGCTCTGGAAGTATTGACTGTCAAATCAAGTTTATTGCCTGTTAAGGTCATGCCTCCCTGAGAGGTGTCGCGCATCATACCATCTTCGCGTGCAAATGAGATGCTCTGATCTGAAGACCCTACCGGTAGTTCACGGGTGATCATATGTGTTTGTTCAAAACCATATGTTCCCATGTTTGCCAGATTTTGCGCATTGATTGCTAAGTTCATTCGGTTCAGCATCAACTTGCTTGCTATAATATTCTCGGCTACAGCCATTGATATCCTCGCGTTTTTTAATCATCTGATCATTACGGTGCAAGGTCCATGCCAAGTTAAATTTACGCCCTTTTAAAGTCACGGCTATTAACATTTTAAAAAACTGTGTTAGGATCTATAGTAGAAAAAAATATATGTGGGAGGCTGCAATGGCAGAAGCTGAGAAAAAAGAAGAAGTATCTTCTGCGGATGCTCCAGAAGAAAACGCTGAAGAAGAAAAAGGCGGTGGCCCCTTAAAGCTAATTCTATTCATAGGAGGTCCTGTCGTGCTAGTGATTGTAACCGTTGCTGTTTTGTACTTTATGGGTGTTTTTGGGGGCGATGAAGCCGAAGCTGTTCCCGAAGCAAAAGCTGCCAGCGAGGAAGTTTCTGATGCTTCAGGCGTCAGCATTGACGATGTTGTCACATATGATATCCCAACGCAGCTGATCAATCTGTCCGGTAAATCAAAACGTCAAAACAACTTTTTAAAGCTGACAGTTCAGATCGAAGCCAAAATTGATGAAGACAACCCACCTGAAGAAGTCAAAAACCGCCTTGATAAGCTGAAAGTACGTATTGTCGACGGTATGAATACCTATTTAAGAGAGCTACAAGTCGATGACTTAGAAGGGTCATCAGGTCTGCAACACTTAAGAGAAGAACTGTTAGATCGAATTAATTCGGTCACAAATCCGGTGAAGATCATAAACGTTCTATTTAAAGAGATGCTGGTGCAATAGATGACTTTTATGGCGGCACATTTTGATGGTGAAGAATCAACTGCATTAGAAACCGTTGACGACGGTGAAGATGAACGCGTTCTGAATCAAGATGAAATTGACAGTCTGCTTGATGGCTTCAGTGGTGATGAAGAACAGCTGAAGGGCATCAAAGCTGTTATCGAATCAGGCGTTGTGTCGTACGAGCGCTTGCCAGTTCTTGAGGTTGTTTTCGACCGACTGGTGCGCCTGCTGTCAACCAGCCTGCGTAACTTTACATCAGACAATGTGGATGTTCACCTGCAGCGCATGACTTCTATTCGTTTTGCTGACTATATTGATTCAATTCCTCTGCCTGCCATGATGAATGTTTTTAAGGTAGAGGAATGGGACGGATCTGGCATGATTACCGTTGATAATGCCCTGATCTATTCTATCGTAGATGTCCTTTTAGGTGGGCGTAACGACGTCATGAATGGCGACCAGACTCGACAGTACACAACTATCGAGCGTAATTTAATTGAGCGCATGGTGACACTGATCTTAAAGGACTTTACAAATTCCTTCGAGCCCGTTGAAGATGTCCACTTTTCCTATGATCGCCTTGAAACAAACCCGCGATTCGCAACTATTGTACGGCCTGGCAATGCGGCAATTATTGCTTCGATTCGGGTTGATATGGAAGATCGAGGCGGATGTTTTGACGTTCTGCTTCCTTATGCAACCCTTGAGCCCGTCCGCGAAAAGCTGCTGCAGATGTTCGTCGGTGAAAAGATGGGACATGACACCATCTGGGAGCATCACTTAGGGGAAGAAGTCTGGAATTCCGAAATCCATGCAGAGGTAATCCTAGACCAAGTAAACGTAAATCTGTCAGATGTTCTGAAATGGAAAAAGGGCACACAGCTGTCTTTGGAGGCCTTTCCAGAAGATACCGTAATTGCTAGAGTCGGTGAAAAAAAGCTGTTCAGTGGCACTGTTGGTAATCATCGTTCTCGTGTTGCAGTGCAAGTGGACAAAAACTTCCTTACCGAGCCGGAGTCATAGATGACGTTAGAATTAGGAATCGATATCACAATCATCCTGCTACTGGCTGCTACCATTGTGTATGCCAGAATTCTAAACAAGCGCATTATATCCATTCAAGAAAATCGTGAGCAGATTCAACAGATATTGGTCGAGTTCTCTCAAACGCTGGATAAGGCAGAAAAAAGCATCGGCACACTAAGGACTGCTGGTCAGGAGGCATTGGGGAATATCGAAGAACGCGTCCAGCATGCATCCTCCATCAGAGATGACTTATCTTATCTGGTTGAAAAAGGCGAAAAAATAGCAAACGAATTGGAGTTTATGGTACGCGATGCGCGTGGAGCTGTGGCTGAAAACGCTGCCCCCCCTGAGACACCGCCTCCCTCGAACGATGAAGACGAGGTGTATTTGCAGGAGGATGCAGAGGACGAGGGAGACATGATCTCGGAAGTGAAGAAGAAACTAATCGGAAGGTTGAAGAACCTGAAATAAATGGCCAAGAAAAAGAATAAAACCATATCAAAATCTGTCCAGCCGCTGATGAATTTCCGCGTTCGCTTGTTGCCGCTGGTCTTGGTCAGTGCTCTTTTCTTGCTGGGCATAAAGGTCGAGCATATTGCCAGAATTTTCTTAGATGTTGTGTATACTGCCAACACTGTTTATGCAGCCGAGAAAAAGGAAGAGGCAAAGCCCGCCAAAAAAGAAAAGAAAAAGGGTGGTAAATTCGACAAAAGCACAGACGAAGGCTTTCAATCGGGCGAGTTTGATATCCTATCGTTAACCCCCGAGCGTGTGAAAGTTCTGAACGAGCTATCTGACCGTAATAAGGTTCTAGATGCACGCGAAGGCAGCATTAAAGAGCAGGAAGCCGTGTTACTGGCCATCGAAAAGAGGCTGGAGAAAAAATCAGCCGAGTTAAAGCAAAGCCAGGAACACCTGAAGAATCTGCTTGGTGAAAAAGAGGAAAAAGACAAGAAATCTCTAAGGCGCCTGGTTCAAATGTATGAAAAGATGAAGCCTGGGCAAGCCGCTGAAATCCTGCAAGGCATTGACTTGGAAACACTCCTGGAGATCGTGGAAAACATGAAAGAAGCCAAAGCTTCGCTGATCCTAGCTAATATGGACCCACAACGCGCCAGAGTTGTGACCATGCAGCTGGCGCAACGCCGTAAAGATATGGATGTGGAAAATCCTGATCCAGAGGAAGATGAGGGCTAGCTGAAGCAGCTTCAAGCGTGCTAATATCCTGTGTCATAACAATAAAAACACAGGGGTGCCATGAAAATTCTTCTGCAATTAATTTTGGGTCTAGGGCTGATTATGGGACCTGCTGGAGCAAATGATAATATTCATATTTACAATGAAACCCAGATTCACAGTCTCTTTTCTGATGTTGCCGATAAAATAACTGCGTTGGTCAAGCGCAAGCCAAATGCCGTCATTCTACTGCCCACAGGATCGACCCCGGAAAGGTTGTATGCTGAACTTGTAAAACGCTTTCAGCAGGACACATCAATAGATTTTTCAAAAGCTAGCTTCTTTAACCTGGATGAATATGTGGGTTTGGAGCCGAATAACCCTCTTAGCTATTCCAGATACATGCAGGTGCACTTTTATCAGCCTTTAAAACGCATCGATGCAAGTCGCGCTCCTTCAGAGAGCAACAGTCATATACCTGCTATGCGCGCTGGTGAAACCCCTAAGCAAGCTGCGGCCCGCTATGGCGATGCGCTGCGGAATGCTGGGAAAATTGATCTGGCAATCTTGGGAATTGGCGGCATCTCGCCTGCAAAAGACGCAGCGGGCAAGCGTGTGTATCGTGGTGGCCACTTAGGGTTTAACGATCACGGCACACCACCGAATCAAGCAACACACGTTGTGGAACTAACCAAAAAAACGCAAGAAGACACGTATCACCGCTTCCGTTCTCTGCAAGCAATGGTAAAAAGCGGTGAGCTAGAACCCTTCAAACACGATATTCCCAGCCAAGCCATTACAATTGGCTTGCAAGAAATTCTGTCAGCTTCAGAAGTTATTCTGATGGCCACCGGTGAAGGCAAGCAACCGGTTATAGAGCAGGTATTCAAACAAGCCAATAATCCGAATATCCCGGCCAGCTATTTGCTGACGCATCACAACACGCATTGGTACTTTGATGAAAACTCTGGCAAAAGCATCCGTCCAAAAACGCTGGCCTCAGTTGACAGTGAAGCTTTAGCGGCTGCCTTAAACAATTACCCCGAAGGCAAGACCATCTTGATTATCTCGCCCCACCCAGATGACGATGTAATCAGCATGGGGGGAACTATTCAAAAATTGATGAACAAGGGCAACCATGTTCATGTTGTCTATGCGGTTACAGGCGCCAATGCTGTCAGGCAAACCAGTTCAGCTTATAAACGCCACATTAAAGCGGTTACCGGCAATACGCGCCCTACAGAAGCTCAAGTCGAGGAAGCAAAAGCACGCGTCAGAGAAGAAGAAGCCCGTGTTGCAACGGTGACGCTAGGTGTCCCAAGTGAAAACCTGCATTTCCTGAGGTCTGAGTTCTATCACAGGCGTGGCATTCCAGGCATTGACCCGATCACGCCAGGCGACCAGCAACGGATGCATTCTTTGCTGCAAAAGGTTTCACCAGACTATATATACTTTGCAGCCGAGGATGATCCAAACGGCACCCATGGTCTAGCCAGCAACTTACTGGCCCGCACAATTGCAGGTGATCACCATTTTGATGACATTGTCATCCTTGGCTATCGTGGCGCATGGGAAGAATGGTCTTTGGCATATGGGGCAAACCTGGAAATCACAACATTCACAAAACCCGAGATGGACGCAAAAGTTGCTGCTGTTAAGGCGCATGTATCACAGCTGAAGCCGATGTTTCCCGGCAATGACTCCAAGCGTTTTTATGTCCGCATGCGTGAGAGGAACGCGAGCTCGAAAAAGCAACTTGATCAGGTTCTAGGCGATGCCTTGCCATGGGCTGAATACGCCGAGGTATTTTACAGGTTCTCACCA
>JBMYXZ010000036.1:0-13102 GCA_049608925.1 Alphaproteobacteria bacterium
TAACCTAAAGAACCGTCTGCCGCTGAAAACCAACATTGTAAAGGACATCTTTGCAGAACTGGGCGAAGATACGCCTTTTTCACGCAGGCAAATTCGTGATGCAATTGCGTATTATACGTACTCGTACTTCTATCAAAAGAAAATTGTTCGCGGTCACAGCCGTATAGACTTGCAAGGCAACGAGGTCGAAGAGCCCTCTACACGCCATAAAAAGTACGCGACTAAGCTGATGAAAAAGCAGCCGGTGACGATCAAAAAATTCGGGGCGCGTAAAATTTCCGAACCTGCAAGGGTTGGTTAGAAAACAAGCTATTCGGTAGGTGAAGAGGTTTCTAGCTTTTCAAGTTGTCTAATGACTCTTCTGCGTATTTTGTCGGATTTTATTGTCTCAACTAGCTTCTGCGCTAGATCTTTGTCATGTATATAGACCGCGGGTACCAGGAATCTCAATGAATGATCAATGCGCCAGCTGTACCCATGCTTGCATACCTCTACAAGGTATTTTACAGTTTTTATATAGTTATTTCGTGGACCAGTTTGTATTGCCCCGACAACATCGGATAGAGCATCTACTATACGTACGTGGTGATCAAGCTTTTTTAGGGTTGATAATATACTATTGGTCTTCGAGGTAATAAATTCATCTGGGAAGCCCAGTTCGCACGCACATTTTAGTGGATATGCTGAGACAGTTGCAATACGGTTGGGATCTTGAAGTTCAGATGCAGACTTGAAGGAATCCTCAATGATTTTCTTTTGGTATTTTGCTGGTGCATGCATTGCAACTTCTGCAAGCGATTGAGCTTTATGCCAAGGATCGGGTATACTTTTTGCAATGCTGAGGGCGTCTTTGAAGTTTGATTTACACAGTTCGCCTACCTGTCGTCTTTTGTTTACAGATTCCATTGTGTTTTTATCAATTGTCATTGTCTCCGCAGATCATTTACATGGTTTACCGTTCATTCTGTGGAATCGGGTGGTTTTTGTCAATTGGTTCCCATGTGTGACATTTTCGTATCTGCCGAGTATGCATCAGGAAAGTTCAGGTTTTTTATGCTCATGCACTATAAAATGCTCAACTGAGGTAAAATTATGTTCACTTCTGCAGGATCACATAAACCCTGTTTACTCCTGGGTTATTTATACATTATAATAAGTCCGTATAGAAAAAATCCGAAACCAAAAGGATTAGGATCTTTATGGCGCAAACTTCCCGAGCCTTGCAGAACAGCTTGGTCAAGGCTTTAAAGAAAGACATTCTTGAAAGCACCATTCAGCACGGTGATGTGTCCATCACGGTGTCTCGTGAGAATATTGTCAAGGTATTGACGTACCTTCGTGATGCAGTTGATCATCAATTTCGCATACTTTTAGATATTACTGCTGTGGACTACCCCGAGCGCAACCCGCGCTTTGAGGTTGTCTATATCCTGCTTAGTATCTCAACGAACCAGCGACTGCGTGTGAAACTGAAGGCGAATCTTGATGAGCAGATTCCAACGGTTACCAGTGTGTTCGGGTCGGCAAATTGGGCCGAGCGCGAAACCTGGGATATGTTCGGGCTGAAGTTTGCGGGCCATCCGGATATGCGGCGCTTGTTGACAGACTATAACTTTGAAGGGCATCCGCTGCGTAAAGACTTTCCGCTGACAGGATATGTCGAGGTGCGTTATGATAATGAACAGCGACGTGTTGTTTATGAACCTGTGAAGCTGCAACAAGAATTCCGCAGCTTTGACTTCATGAGCCCCTGGGAAGGCATGACCACTGAAATGAGTGGATCGGCTGTCTTGCCGGGTGATGAAAAAGCAGCGCCAGAACCTGCAAATGACACGACTGAAGAAGGTAAGAAGAATGTCGGCACTTGATAAACGCGAATTTACCATAAACTTTGGTCCCCAGCATCCTGCGGCGCATGGTGTTCTTCGTATGATTTTGGAAATGGATGGCGAGGTTGTTGAACGTGCCGATCCGCACATTGGCTTGTTGCATCGCGGCACAGAAAAACTGATTGAGCATAAGACTTATTTACAGGCTGTGCCATATTTCGACCGTTTGGATTATGTAGCGCCCATGTGTCAAGAGCACGGGTTTGCTTTGGCGGTTGAAAAGTTACTGCAGATTGAAGTTCCGCAGCGCGGACAATACATTCGAGTATTGTTTGCCGAGATATCGCGCATCTTGAATCACTTGTTGAACCTGACCACTTTCGCGATTGACGTTGGTGCCATGACACCACTGTTGTGGGCGTTTGAACAACGTGAGATTCTGATGGAATTTTATGAGCGCGTGTCAGGCGCAAGGCTGCATTCAGCGTATTTCCGCCCAGGCGGTGTGCACCAAGACATGCCGGATGGTTTGGCAGAAGATATCTACCAGTTCACGCAGACGTTTCCTGAGTTTATTGATGACATGGAAACGCTGTTGACGGATAATCGTATCTTTAAGCAGCGCACGGTTGATATTGGGGTGGTCACGAAAGATGAAGCGCTTGATTTAGGATTTTCTGGACCAATGATTAGAGCGTCCGGTGTTCCGTGGGATTTGCGTAAATCTCAACCTTATGATGCTTATGCAGACATGGACTTTGATATCCCTGTGGGTAAGACAGGCGACTGTTATGCGCGTTATCTGGTGCGTGTTGATGAAATGCGCGAATCCTTGAAGATCATTCAGCAATGTTTGGACAAGATGCCGTCTGGGCCTGTGTCGTCAACCGATCCAAAGGTCACGCCACCAAAACGTACAGAGATGAAAAGCTCGATGGAAGCACTTATCAACCATTTTAAGCTGCACACGGAAGGCTATCACGTTCCTGCAGGCGAAACTTATGCCGCGGTTGAAGCGCCTAAGGGTGAGTTTGGAGTGTTCTTGGTCGCAGACGGAACAAACAAACCATATAGATGTAAAATTCGCGCTCCGAGCTATTACTTTTTGGCGGCAATGGACCAGATGTCTAAAGGCTATATGTTGTCAGATGCAGTTGCGATTCTGGGTGCACTGGATGTGGTTTTTGGGGAGATTGACCGATGAGCACAACACAACCAACCACATTTGCTTTTTCCAAGAAATATCAGCCTTTGGTTGATAAGGCCTTGGCAAAGTATCCAGAAGATCGTAGGCGCAGCGCCGTTATTCCCCTTTTGGATTTGGCACAACGCCAACATGGGGGCTGGGTACCGCAGCCAGCAATTGAGCTGATCAGCGAGATGTTGGACATGGCGCCTATAAAGGTACTTGAGGTGGCAACTTTCTATACGATGATTAATACCGAGCCCGTTGGGGAGCATCATATCCAGGTTTGTACTACAACACCGTGTTGGCTGCGTGGTAGTGATGACGTCGTCAGCGCTTGTAAAAAGAAACTGGGTATCGATTTTGGTGAGACCACCAAAGATGGCAAGTTTAGCATGCTAGAGGTCGAGTGCCTGGGGGCTTGTGCCAACGCACCGATGATTCAAATCAATGATGATTATTATGAAGATCTTACGGCTGAATCAATGGAAAAACTTCTAGATGATTTGGCGGCGGGTAAAAAGACTAAGATTGGATCCCAGATTGGTCGTCAAGCATCCGAGCCTGAAGGTGGTGCTACAACTTTGCAAAAAGCTGGAAAGAAGGGGTAGGGAGATGCTGCAAGATAAAGATCGTATCTTTACCAATTTATACGGCTATGAAGATTGGCAGCTGCCCGCTGCGAAAAAACGTGGCGATTGGGATAAGACCAAGGATTTGATCAAGAAGGGCCGTGAGTGGGTCATTGAAGAGACTATTTCCTCGGGTCTTAGAGGTCGCGGAGGAGCCGGTTTCCCAACGGGCCGCAAGTGGTCATTTATGCCCCCTGCAAGTGACCGCCCTCATTATCTGGTGATCAATGCTGATGAAAGTGAACCGGGTACTTGTAAAGATCGTGAAATCATTCGCAATGATCCACAAAAGTTGATTGAAGGGGCCTTGCTTGCTGGTTTTGCGATCAATGCACATGTTGGCTATATCTATATCCGCGGTGAATATGTTTTTGAAGCACATCGACTGGAAGACGCTATTGCCGAGGCTTATGAAGCAGGCCTGCTGGGCAAGAATGCAGCCGGTTCTGGATGGGACTTTGACCTGTATGTTCACCGGGGGGCAGGGGCTTATATTTGCGGTGAAGAGTCTGCCATGTTGGAAAGCTTGGAAGGGCGCAAGGGCATGCCGCGTTTGAAGCCTCCGTTTCCAGCGATGTGCGGTTTGTATGGTTGCCCAACAACAGTTAACAATGTTGAATCTATTGCCGTGGTTCCGACTATTTTGCGTCGAGGCGGCAGCTGGTTTGCCAGCATTGGGCCTGAAAGAAATGAAGGCACGAAAATATTCAGTATCTCTGGTCATGTTGAAAAACCTTGTAACGTTGAAGAAGCTATGGGCATTCCTCTGCGCCAACTGATAGAGGAACATTGCGGTGGTGTCCGCGGTGGCTGGGATAATTTGTTGGCAGTGATCCCTGGGGGATCATCGGTGCCTTTGTTGCCCAAAGATATATGTGACACAGTGACCATGGACTTTGATTCTTTGAAAGAAGTAAAGTCAGGCCTGGGAACAGCAGCGGTAATCGTGATGGATAAGTCCACCGATGTTGTCAAAGCCATTGCGCGGCTATCTAAATTTTACATGCATGAAAGTTGTGGCCAGTGTACGCCTTGTCGCGAGGGTACTGGCTGGCTATGGCGTTTGTTAATGAAGATTATCCGCGGCGAAGGCCGGATGGAAGATATCGATAAATTAGAAGAGCTAACCTATCAAATCGAAGGGCATACAATTTGTGCTTTGGGAGATGCTGCAGCTTGGCCTGTGCAGGGCTTGATTAGGCATTTCCGAGGGGAGTTAGAAGAACGAATCAAGTCAGCGCGAGCAGCGTAGGAAAAAAAGATGGCGAAATTAACGATTGATGGACAACAGATAGAAATTGAAGACGGTGCAACGGTTATCCAAGCAGCTGAAAAAGCCGGCATTGAGATCCCGCATTTTTGCTATCACAACCGTTTGGACATTGCTGGTAACTGCCGCATGTGCTTGGTAGATATCGAGGGTGCACCAAAGCCGATCGCTAGCTGTGCTTGGCCGGTTGCAAATGACATGGTTGTTCATACGCGCTCGGAAAGAGCCGAAAAAGCCCGTAAAGGCGTGATGGAATTCCTGCTGATTAACCATCCTTTGGATTGTCCAATTTGTGACCAAGGCGGTGAATGTGACTTGCAAGACCAGGCTATGGCTTATGGTAAGGGTGTGTCCCGCTATGATGAAAACAAGCGTGCCGTTCGAAACAAATACATGGGACCAATCGTCAAGACATACATGAATCGCTGTATTCATTGCACGCGCTGTGTGCGATTTGCGCATGATGTTGCCGGCGTTCCTGAAATGGGCGCTGTTAATCGCGGTGAAGCCATGGAGATTGTCACTTATTTAGACCGTCCGTTTTCTTCTGAAATGTCAGGAAATGTCATTGATCTGTGTCCTGTTGGAGCGTTGACCTCTCGTCCCTACCAGTTCCGCGGTAGGCCCTGGGAATTGACGAAGACGGAAAGTATCGATGTTATGGATGCTGTGGGCTCAAACATTCGTGTTGATACCTATGGCCCTAAAGTTATGCGTGTGATGCCACGGTTGCATGAAGATGTGAACGAAGAATGGATTTCCGATAAAACACGCTATGCTTGTGATGGTCTGGGGCGTCAGCGCTTGGATATTCCCTATGTTCGCGTGAAAGGAAAGCTGCAAGCTGTCAGCTGGGATGAAGCCTTCACGACCATAAAGAAGAAGCTGAAAGGTGTTGATGGCTCTTTGATTGCTGCTATTGCAGGCGACCAAGCCGATTGCGAGTCTATGTTTGCGCTGAAAGATTTGATGGCAGGCCTAAGTTCACCAAACCTTGACTGCCGTCAAGATGGCGCTGCACATATCAATAGGTATCGCAGCCACTATTTGTTTAACACAACCATTGCGGGTATTGATGAAGCAGATGCGTGCTTAATCATTGGGGCGACACCTCGTTATGAAGCACCAATCATCAATGCACGATTGTTAAAGCGCCAGTTGCAGGGTGGGTTTCCCATTGCTCATGTGGGGGCACCCCTTGATTCAACCTTCAAGGTTGAAGAACTGGGTGATCAGACCAGCGTCCTTGATGAGATCGCAAGCGGAAAACATCCTTTCTCAAAAATTCTTAAATCAGCGAAGAAGCCAATGCTGATCATTGGTAATCAGGCTTTGTGCCATGAAGACGCTGATAAAATCTTGGCTACTGCAGGTAAAATCGCCGATGACTTTGGCTTTATTGGTAAAGACTGGAATGGCTTTAACGTTCTGCATACCGCTGCGTCGCGCGTAGGTGGTTTGGACGTCGGATTTGTCCCGGGTAAAGAAGGGGCCGGAACTGCTGAGATTCTAAACAAAGCTCGTGACGGAGATTTGAAGGCAGTATATTTGCTAGGGGCCGACGAAGTTGATATGTCAGCCTTCAAGAAGACCTTTGTTATATATCAAGGCCATCATGGTGATGCTGGGGCACATGCCGCAGATGTAATTTTGCCAGGCGCTGCTTATACAGAAAAGTCTGGTACATACGTAAACACAGAAGGCCGTGTTCAACGCACCCAGCAAGCGACTTTCCCACCTGGTGAAGCCCATGCAGATTGGCGTATTGTTCGTGCTCTAGCAGGAACTTTGGGGGTCAACATGAATTACGACTCGCTGGATGATCTGCGCGCGTCTATGGCAGCGGACAATCCCGTTTTTGCTAGCTTGGATACAACAGCCGTGCACGAATGGATGTCGTTGGGCAAAGCAACCAAGTTGAAAGCTGCTGCTATTCCCGCATGGGATCAGAATTTTTATATGACAGACCCGATTAGTCGCCACTCGCCAACCATGTTGGCATGTTCCAAAGAGTTCGGCTTTATTGAAACAGAAGGAGACCGCGCCCATGCTTGAAGCAATAATGCAATACGGGCTACCTTTTGCCATCCTATCGTTTAAGGTGCTGCTGTTCGCGATACCAATTTTGCTATCGGTTGCTTACCTGGTTTATGCGGAACGCCGTGTGATTGGCGCTATGCAGCTGCGCAAGGGGCCAAACGTTGTTGGGCCATTTGGATTGCTGCAGCCCATTGCCGATGCGGTGAAGCTGATCCACAAAGAAACAATTTTGCCGACGTCATCTAACCCCGTGGTTTTTATGATCGCACCGGCGATTACTTTCAGCCTAAGCTTGGCGGCCTGGGCTGTGATGCCCTTTGGGGAAGGTATGGTATTCGCCGACATCAATGTGGGTATTTTGTATCTGTTTGCAATCAGCTCGCTAAGCGTTTACGGCATTATCATGGCAGGCTGGGCCAGTAACTCAAAATACGCCTTTTTAGGGGCTTTGCGATCCGCTGCGCAAATGGTGTCTTATGAAGTCTCGATGGGGCTGATCATCGTGACCGTGCTGTTATGCGTTGGGTCGATGAATTTAACCGACATAGTTCTGGCGCAGCAAGACATGTGGTTTGCCATTCCCTTGTTCCCAATGTTTATCGTGTTTTTTATCTCTGTGTTGGCTGAGACAAACCGTTCACCATTCGACTTACCAGAAGCTGAAGCCGAGCTGGTTTCAGGTTATAACGTTGAATATTCCTCGATGGCCTTTGCGTTGTTCTTTTTGGGGGAATACGCATGCATGATCTTGATGAGCGCAATGACAGCTGTTCTATTCTTGGGAGGTTGGCTACCGCCAATAGATATGGCGCCGTTTACCTATGTCCCCGGCATAGTCTGGTTTGCCTTGAAGATTGCGTTTTTGCTGTTTGTCTTCTTATGGGTTCGTGCCACGGTTCCGCGTTATCGCTATGACCAATTGATGCGCTTGGGCTGGAAGGTATTCTTGCCACTATCCTTGTTCTGGGTAGTACTGACCGCCGGTTTCCTTGTATATTTTGACAAGCTTCCGCAATATGGAGGACTATAATGGCCGCTGATATTATCCGTGGACTAAAAAGCTTTTTGTTAATCGACATTGCCAAAGGTATGTGGTTAACCCTTAAGTATATGTTCAAGCGTAAGGCTACGCTTAATTACCCCTATGAAAAAGGGCCGCTTAGCCCTAGATTTCGTATGGAGCATGCCTTGCGCCGCTATCCAAATGGTGAGGAACGATGCATCGCATGTAAGCTATGCGAGGCTGTGTGCCCGGCATTGGCCATTACCATTGAGGCGGAACCACGAGAAGACGATAGCCGCCGCACCACAAAGTATGATATAGACATGACCAAATGTATATATTGTGGCTATTGCCAAGAGGCTTGTCCTGTTGACGCCATCGTCATGGGGCCAAACTATGAGTTTTCCACCGAAACCCGCGAAGAGCTGTTTTATGATAAAGATAAACTGCTGGAAAACGGTGACCGTTGGGAGGCAGCTCTGGAAGCCAATATAAAGGCAGATGCCAAATATCGTTAATCTATAGTTGAAGTGAGTAAGTATGAGTAGAGTATTACTAGTTGCCGTTTTTGTTGCCATTATGGCAAATCCCGTGTGTGGCAGTAAAAGTGAACAATGGACCTGGGATGGCTTGGCCAGTGAAGGCGACGATTGGCTGACAGAGGGTAAATTTCAGAAGGCACATAAATGGTTTCAGATGGCACTTAAAAGATGTCCGGATGAAAAAAAATGGCTTGTAAATACTAAGCTTGCTCTCGTATATGAAGGATTTGGAGTTTATAAGAAAGCAATAGAATACGCCGAGGCAGCAGCAGAAGGCAGATACGAAGAAGATCCATGGCTGCACTTTTTCCTTGCAACGACTTACCCAAAAGAACAGCGCTGGCTGGATGCAGTGGTAACTTCGATCTTTACGTTAGTGAAATTTGATTTGCAGGAATCCCAAAATGCTGCACTACGCGAAGTGTTATTTCAAGCTGCTGAAAATATTAAAGAGGATGTGCCAGTAATTTGGACGCCGCTGGCAGATTACTTAGATTTGCTAAACGAGGATCAATATTACGAGCTGGGCAATTTGCTATTTGAAGGTGAGCATTACGATTCCGCCTCTGATATTTTTCAGTATGGCTTAAGGTCAAAACCAGAGGATTCTCATCAATTTTTCTCGGCTCTTGGAATGTGCAAGCTGAAGCAGAAGGAATATGAATTGGCTGAGATGCACTTCAACTTGGGTATCAAGATGGTACCTGATTGTGTACAGTGTTCTTCAAATAAGGCGGCGGCGCTTTTCTACCAAGACAGATATAAGGACGCGATCTCAATATATGGAACCATAACAAGTCAGCATGGAAATCTTGATTGGAATGTTTATTTTAACTTTGCATCTTGCTTGTTTAACACTGGTAAATTTAAGGCTGCAATTCTATGCTTCCTTGCGGCCATAAAGCGTAACAAAGATATTTCATGGGTCGCTCATTACCACTTGGCAGAATGTTATAAGAAAATACTTCTACTGGATAAGGCTCTTAAACATTTAGGAATTGCTGGTAAGGATCCGTCTGATGCTAGCGAAATAGCGCGCCTCGAGTATATTCATCTTCTGTGTGTAATGGGTAAATTCAAGAAAATTGGGGATGCCTTAGAAATGGCATCTGGAGAAAGGTAAACTATTGTATATATCAAGTTCAAGACTTGATACTTATCAGCTCAACAGTCTTCTGCATTTCTAGCTGCTGCAAATTGATCTTTTTGATTAATCTTTTTGCGCGGTCCTTTGCTGCTGGATGCGTGCTAAAGAAGGCTTCCAGGCTAGATTGCGACCCGAGATCTTCAATCATCTCAAAAAACTCGGTTGCTCCACCAACATGCCCAAAGGTAGCATGCAACAGTTTTAGCCCCCAGTCATCAGCAGCATATTCTTGTCGGCGTGAATATTCGTTCTCGAACGCCATTGTAAGCTGCGCAAACAGTCCTGATATATCTTTGCCCAAAATGGCGCGGATAATTTTTGCCAAGACTAGCTCTCGGCCAATGCTTTTCAGATGGTCGCGATTTTGAAAATGCCCCAATTCGTGACCTAATACAAAGACCAATGCGTTCTCGGTTTTCAGCTTATCCAGCAGGCCTGAGGTGACTATGATGAATCCTCCGGGAGCTGCATAGGCATTGACCACAGGGGTTTCTTGGATCAAGACTTTGAAGGGATAGCGGTGCTCTAGGGCTGACAGTGGAATCATGTCAAAGATTTCTTGAACCTGTTTTTGTCGTTCTAACAAGTACGGAGAAGGGTCCTCGGTAATGCCATAGTTTGGGCGGATTTTATCCCATAGCCATTGTTCTTGTTCGGCAGAGATTGTGGTAACCACCGAGTCAATCGCAAAGCCGAGGCCAATATAAATCACGCCCAAAATAGCGAGCAGATAGACAAACAGTTTACTGGCTGTCTTCAATGGATGCTTTTTCGTAACGTTATGCCCACCGTGGAAGGTTGTTGGATGATAGTTCTTATGCATGTGACTTCATGTAGACCTTTGTGCCATAGGCGGTGACTTCTACCATGCGTGCAGAAATATTTAGGGTGGCAAAGCGCACATTCAAAATACCATCACAATCGAGAGAGCTTTCTTTAAGGCGCAAGATGGCTTCGCGCTTTGCACGGTCCAGTAAAGATTCATAAGCCGTGATACTGCCGCCAAATATATTGCGCAAGCTAGCCCACACATGCTTGAAAAAGTCACTGCCAATGACAACCGATGCAGCTACGAGCTCAGTATGTTTTATACTATTCATATCAGCGATCTCAGGTTCGTTGGAGATAGGCAAATAGGCCGTGTTCTTTTCCCTAACACGAATAATATGATAGTGTTGACGCTCTTTTCGCACACCCACCAAATAGGTAGCGACTAACACGATGAGGATTAGCAGTAACTCAGTCATGATCTGGCTCTATGTGAACGGCTGTTCCATATACAAAGATTTCCGAGGCACATTCCATGACGGAAGAAGTGGAAAACCGAATGTTCAATATAGCGTTAGCGCCGGCATCTTCAGCGTGTTTAATAACGCGCGCCATGGCTTCATCACGTGACTTTGCCATTAATTGAGAATAAGAAGCAATCTCTCCGCCGATTATATTGCGGAAAAAAGCCATTATATCTCGGCCTGCATGCTGTGTCTGGACGGTGCTGCCGGATACCAGTCCAAAATGCTTGGTGATCTTATGGCCTGGGATAAAGTGAAGGTTGGTTAGCTGCAAAGGTCGAAGCCTGTTTTGTTGATTTGCCTGCATTATAACATGAAGATGCAACATCCGAGAGCCTATAGTGCTTTTTACTAGCATTTAAGATAAATTTCTTATAGCTTAGCAAGCGAGTGAGTTGAGTGCCGGGAGTCTTATGTTACATCGTTTGTTTGGTCTGTTTGCTTTATTGATCTGCTTGGTTGGCTGCGATGCTTCTAAGCACTTGCAACATCATGACCCAACATTGCAGATGCCAAAAAACGATTATGAGCAAAGGTTGACAGGGCAGGGAGACTTTAAGAAGCAACCAAAGCCGCAACCACTTATTGCAACTCCTAAAAAGCCCCAGATACCGGCGGTGCTTAAGCGTTTAATTACCCTGTCGGTTACAGATCAAATTCCGATGAAGGAAGTCTTTATGGAGATGGCGCGCCAGGCAAAAGTGACGCTGGCGCTGGACCCTAGCATTAACGGCGGCATTTACTACCAAGCTCATAAAAAGCCTTTTATGGAAGTGCTAGATGACATTTGTGCGATGGCAAAGTTACGGTATTCGTTGAAGGGATCATCCGTACATGTGCAACAGGACACGCCTTATCACAAGACATACAATGTTCAGTTCCTTAGTTTGTCACGCGAAAATACCAACCGCATTTCAACTGCAACGGATGTTTTCACCGCGATGGAAGGCTACAGCCGAGACTTTGATAATGGCTCTAGCACGATACTGACTGAAAAATCGTCAGTAAACTTCTGGGAAGAATTAGATGCTAACCTGGCGAATTTGATGGAAAATACGGGCGATGACCAAGCGCATACATATTCAATTCATAAACAAGCTGGGCTGATATCGATCTTTGGAACACATCACCAACACAAAAAAGTGCAGTTGTTTCTGGACCAAATTGTTGAAGCAACGCAGCGACAGGTGTTAATCGAAGCCAAGATCGTCGAGGTCAACCTGAACGAAGAATTTAAGACAGGTATTAATTGGAACCGACTTAAGAAGGACTTTACTATTCAGGGCTCATTCGGCGGTATTGCTAAGCCAGGGGCTTTTGATGCAGCCATTACGCCTGACAACAATGTCTTTACCCTGGGCACAGGCAAGGAAAGTCTGACAGCTTTGGCCAGTATTCTGAATCGCTTCGGCACGGTTCGGACGCTCTCCAGCCCCAGAATGACGGTGATGAACAACCAATCGGCAGTGCTGAAAGTGGCAACGAACTTCGTGTTCTTTAAAATCAATTATAGTCGCGAGATTCGAGAAAACGAGCAAAATGATCTGGAACGCGCATCAAGCCAGATCCAAACTGTGCCGATTGGTCTTGTTATGGTTGTGCACCCTACAATTGATAAAGAATCCGGGCGGGTTACGCTGACGCTGCGGCCGACGATATCTCGTGTAGTGCGCGAGAAGGAAGATCCGGCCGTGTCGATTCTGTCGCAAAATGCCAGGACTTCAAAAATCCCAGAAGTGCAAGTGCGCGAGCTGAATTCAGTTTTGAATGTTGAAAATGGTGGTGTAGTTGTCATGGGCGGATTAATGGAAGAACGCTCGGACAATGAACGCAATGGTGTGCCAGGTGTAGGGGATATCCCCATCTTGGGAGACTTGCTCGCCAGTGCAAAAGATGACAGCAAACAGGTTTCAGAACTGGTGATATTCTTGCGTGCAACCATCCAAGATACAGTGCCCACAATCTTTAAGGCAGATGAAGAATTATATGCAACATTTGTGCATGACCCCCGACCCTTGTTTTAGGGGTGGATTCCGCACATCGATTGCTAGCTGCTTGACTCATACGTGTGCGGGATAAATTAATTAGGAAGAGGGGGCTGCTTTTCAGGATTTCTTTCCGTACTCCACCCCATACTCCAACGCTCCGGGCATAAAGCCAT
>JBMYXZ010000037.1:0-12974 GCA_049608925.1 Alphaproteobacteria bacterium
TTAAACTTGACAAAATTTAATTATAATTTTATATAAATTTGTAATTAAATTTACAATTATTTTACGTCAACAAGTTAATAATAATTATTAATAACAAGTTTAATTAAAAAACACGCTAGATGTTAAGTAAATTTTAAGCAACTGGGGTATATGTTAGTAATATGAGGGGAGCATAAGATGCCAATGCTTCATTAGGTGCCGCGTTTTCCCCGACAGTAAAGAATAAGACCTAAAATAAAAAAGGAAGGTTATTATGAAAACTACAGGTAATAAAAACTGGGCTATGCTAGGGCTTGTTGGAGCGGCATTGTTTCTGACTGGTTGCGCAGAGCACCAATTACGTAAACTTCACAGTATGACTCCAACAGGATCTGCATTTAGCCAAGCTCTTACAAAAGAATATAAAGATCTTGCAACTAAAGAGCAGCGTTGGAATTATGACGACATCGATTCAGAACTATTCTCTCTTAAAGGTCAAGATGCTGCAGCTGGGAACGGCGAAAGCGTAATGCCAGAGAATCCACTGGATTGGGAAGTCCCAATGACAAAAATGCCAGAAGTTGAAAAAGCACACAAACGCCTTGTTAGCGCGCTTAAGTGCAACGGTCGCACAAAAGCACCTGTTAAGGCAGCGATGGCACAGCGTAAATTTGACGAGTGGGTAGAAGAAGCTGAAGAGCGCTTCCAGCTTGCATGCATGGAAGGTGCACGCTTAGACTTCTATGAAAACCTTCGTCAAGTTGAAGAAGTTATCTGCCCATTGGATGCAGCACCACGCTTCCATCTACACTTTAACCTAGACAGTGATAAGTTAGATGATAGAGCAATGGCCATTATCCAAGAAGCTGCTGCTTCAGCTGGTGACAACTGTCATTGCAAAGTGTTCCTAACAGGACGCACAGATGCTGTGGCTTCACACCATTATAATATGGACCTATCAAAGCGTCGTGCAATGAACGCGATGGTAGCTCTTGAGCAAGCTGGTCTAGCGACTGATCGCATCATGGCTCGCGGTTTCGGAGAGGTTCCAGGAAGCCCTCAGATCCATCGTCCAAACCGCCACGTTGAAATTATTATTCACTAATAGTTCAGCGAGTTAAGTAGTAAGAAAAGTGCCCTGCATGTAGCGGGGCACTTTTTTTTGCTAAAAGATTTACACATTAGAACTATAAAGTACCCTCGTGAGACGGGGAAAATACTCTCTAAGATATGCAACCTTATCTTTCACTTCTCTTAAGTGACTTGAGCGAATATATACAAACATCACAGCAGAAGCATCAAACTTTCTGGAAATTCTCTCCAAAGTGTCTTGGTTGAACACAAAATCAGCAGGAAATCGTATCTGTCCCTGCAATGGCTTTTTCATTAGATGGCCCTTTGTCCCTGCCGAGCATTGCTCCGAAAGAAATGCAATACTGGGCAGCTCATTGTATGCGCCGTCTAGCGGTTGACCAAATGCAGCTGTCGATCTATTTCTTGGCTTTGCTGGAAGAACGTCGCCATACAATGCCACCCTCTCTAAACGCGGGAAATATGCTTTCAGCAACCGACACAAGCTACCAGCACCTTTTCTGCCTGGGGCATGCTTTCGATGGATGTGAATAGAAGTCACGTCATCGGACAAAAACTGTGTTTTTATTAGTTCTAGGGTGACTGGATCGTGACCAAGCCCTTCAGGAAACTGTATCGACTTTTTTAAGGACCTATACTCCCCCGCTTCAATTGATTGCTCGAAAAAGTCACTATAAAAAGGATTATTGGCAAAAGCCTGGGATACAAAGGCAATACAGGTAACTGCAACCGCTACAAAAGTTTTCATATTCTTCATCAATTCCTCCTACAATTTTGATTTAATAAATGCTGTTGCTCCCCGTTGTGGGAACACCTTCTTTACTATTGCCTTACCTGCTTGTTCATATATTGCTTGCGGCAGAGTAGTTAAAGCAACTTTTATAAACAGAACAGTTGGGCGCCCATTTTTCGGATTTTTTAGCAAGCCTGAACCTTCAAGCATCACAATTTCTTTCAACCCAATGAAAACAGTTGAAAGATTTGCTGGAAAGGTGCCATCAGGATTAACGAAACATCCGGTGATTTTAGTGACTTTGGATGCATCGCAATGCCTACCAATTTCTGCAATAGCCTTTGAGTCGAGCTTTGTATTTGGAGAAAATGTAACTTCCCTCTCTAAAACTAACTTCTTAGCCTGCCTGGCTGCCTCAGCCATGTAATCGGGCGCGCCAGAGGCAACTGTTTGAAAAGAGCAAAACGTCATAATCAAGAATACTATTTGTCTCATACCCTGAACCCCTTACTGCTGGTGGATTTCCCACTAAGTTTATTGGAATTTAGCCTAGCAACAATTCTGTGTCCGTGTCTACAGTGTTGACTAATCACGCATAGTAGATTGCCGTGCAAGATTATCTAAATTCCTACCCCACCAATTTCATATCTTCAGCAGCTAACATTGCATCATCGATAGTCAAGTCCACTGTTGTGCGGCCCATCCAATTATTCGTCTTTAGGGTTGCCACCAAATGCAGAGGTTGCCCCCGGCTGTTAAGCAGTAAATCACCCAGAGATGTGTCTACAGCTCTAAAACATATGCTTTTGATGCTGGTACCTTGCTGGTCCCGAAGAATGCAACGCACATGGCTTTCGCCAACTATATCAGCTCGCACAACTTGCAAATGCTGGAACAAAAAGCGCGGTGTTGGGTTGCCAACACCAAAAGGGCCAACACGTTCCAAAGTCTCAACAAAGTCTTCTGTCACAGCCTGCAGCTGCAAAGCACCATCCAAAGTTACTTCTGGCAGCGGGACCGCATCAATGCGGCCGTTCAAGAAGGCATGGAACTCAGCGATCTTTTCCTTCTTTACTGTGAAGCCTGCCGCCATCGCATGCCCACCGCCGGCTTCAAGCAATCCCGATTGTTTCGCAGCATGCATCAAGGCACCTAGATCAATACCAGAGACAGATCGTCCTGAGCCTTTGCCAATACCATTTTCATCTATAGACACGACACAGGTTGGGCGGTGAAAATGTTCTTTCAACCTGCCAGCAACGATCCCTATAACGCCAGGGTGCCACCCTTCACCAGCCACCAATATCATCGGCCCTTCTTGGCTTTGAGCCATAGACATGGCCTCTTCCAGGCAGGCCTGTTCAATCTCTTTTCGCTCGTCGTTATATTGCTGCAAACGCTGAGCAATGGGGTGTGCTTCTATAGCACTGTCAGTGCTTAGCAAAGTAGCCCCCAGAGACGCCTCTCCCACACGTCCGCCAGCATTAATGCGCGGGCCCAGGATATAGCCAAGATGATATACAGATGGCCGCTCGTTAATGCCAGCAACATCCGCAAGGGCTTTCAAACCAACATTTTGACGTTGCCCCATGACTTTTAAGCCCTGCGTCACATAAGTGCGATTCAGGGCCTCCAGGGGCATAACATCGCAAACGGTGCCCAAGGCCACTAAATCCAATAAAGAGCGCACATCCGGCTCTCTGCGGTCTTTATACCAGCCTTTCTGCCTCAAAGCGCGATTCAGCGCCACAATAAACAAAAAACACAGACCAACGGCCGCTAAATAGGTACAAGAGCTCGATTCATCCAATCTTTTTGGGTTCACCAAAGCGTGGCAGGGTGGCAACTTTGGCTCGCAGTCATGATGATCCAGGACAATCACATCCAATCCCATATCAGCTGCGGCTGTCAAAGGTTCATGTGCAGTTGTGCCACAATCCACTGTTATGACGACGGAAATACCTTCATCTTTTAGCTGCTGAAAAGCCGCGGCGTTAGGCCCATAGCCTTCTTCGATACGGTCAGGGATATAAATCCGTAAGTCACGACCAACCATACGGAAAAACTTTGCTAAAGTCGCAGATGATGTGGCACCGTCTACATCATAATCGCCAAAAACAGCGATTTTTTCATCTTGTTGAATGGCCTGAACAACACGATCGACAGCCTTGTCCATATCAATCAAGTGGGACGGATCAGGCAACGACTGCTTTAAAGTTGGATTTAAGAAATCCATCACGTGATCATGAGCAATATCACGACCAGCCAACAGCCGAGCAATTACATCCGGCAGCTGATATGCTTGTGAGATCGCCATGGCCTGACGTTCTTCATATTGGCGGAACACCCATCGTTTATTACTGACCGATAGAGGTTTTTCCGCCTGGCTCATATGTTACGTCCCATTGCCAAGAACTTGTCTTCACGGTGTTTTCGTAGTTCTTCACCACTCATCATCGACAAGGACCTTAAATCCATTTCGATCTGCTTACCAACAGCTTCACAGGTAGCTTGATTATCGCGGTGCGCGCCACCAAGTGGTTCTGTTATGATATGGTCAATAACTTTATACTTGATCAGATCTTGCGCAGTAAGTTTTTGCGCCTGAGCTGCTAGTTCTTTTTTATCCGCAGTGCGCCACAGAATTGTTGCACACCCTTCCGGTGAGATTACGGAATAGATCGAATGCTCAAGCATATTCACAGTATTTGCAACAGCCAGAGCAATGGCTCCACCAGAGCCACCTTCACCAGTGATAATCGTCACTACAGGCACTTTCACACGGGTTAAGGCTTCGATAGAGGCAGCGATGGCTTCTGCTTGCCCGCGCTCTTCCGCGTCGATACCTGGATGGGCACCTGCGGTGTCAACTAAGGTAATAATCGGTAGTTCAAATTGATCTGCTAATTCAAACAAACGCTTGGCTTTACGGTATCCTTCTGGCCTTGGCATTCCAAAGTTATGCTTGATACGCGATTCGGTATCACGACCTTTTTGATGCCCAATGATCACGACTGATCTGCCGCGAAAGCGCCCCAGACCGCCGATGATAGCCTTATCTTCCGCAAAATTTCTGTCGCCGGCGAGCTCGGTAAAGTCATCGATAAAATGATCCACATACTCAGAAAAACAGGGTCTTTCAGGATGACGCGCAACCAATACCTTTTGCCAAGGCGAAAGCTTGGTATAGGTATTGTGCAGCATCTTCTCCATTTTGGATTTCAGCTTGGTAATTTCGCCTGAAATATTCAAATCACCATTTGTCGTGATGTGCATTAGCTCTTCAAGCTTGCTTTCAACAGCGTGAATGCTTTTTTCGAATTCTAAAGGTGCAACCATAATAACCCTCGTTCAACGTTTTGCCATGGGGTGACACGTGGTCACTAGCTCTTGTAAGCGCTCGCCCATGACATGGGTGTAAATTTCTGTTGTCGAGATGTCAACATGCCCCAACAACTTCTGCACACTAATTAAGTCTGCGCCATTATTCAAGAGATGAGTTGCAAAAGCGTGTCTTAAAACGTGCGGAGACACCTTTGCGGGGTCTAAACCCGCTTCCAAAGCCACTTGTTTTAACAGCTGTCCCAAGCGTTGGCGGGTTAAATACCCTTCTTTGCTGCGGGACGGAAACACAAATCCCGCGCTGTTACTACCAGCAACAAAGGCCCCACGTACATTCATGTAGGCCTCTAAGGCTTCCAAAGCGATATCATTAATGGGCACAAAGCGTTCCTTGCCGCCTTTGCCTTTTACCACCAACCCTTTGCCAGGCTGTAGCGCTGTCATTGGCAAAGCCACTAGCTCGCTTACACGCATCCCGGTCGCATAAAGCAGCTCTAAAATTGCTGTCAGACGAGCGCCTTCAGGCCCCTCCATAGCATGAACAGTGTCCAGTAACGCCGTGATATCAGCTTCTGATAAGATTTTGGGCAGGCGCTGGCCTTGTTTTGGTGTATCGATGATGGCAGTGGGATCATGATCAACTGCCCCCTCGCCCAATAAAAAGCGAAAGTATTGCTTAAGAGCAGATAGTCTGCGTGCCCGGGTGCTGGGGCTGCTGTTTTGAAGCGCTTCCAGGTACCCGCGGATATCATCAGCCTGCACCGCAGCTGAATCTTTCTTGCACACTTTAAAAAAGTCTTCTAGGTCGCGGCGATAGGCCTCAATGGTATTCAAAGCAGCATTTCGTTCAACCAGCAACATTTCCAGAAACATATCAACAGTCATTCCCCATACCTCCAGGCGTGTTGTACGTGCTTTGGCCAACGGTAAGGGCACACAACCATTGCATCAAAGGCTATTTCGGCAGCTTCCAGGCCCGCTTGCCCGATAAAGATCGTGGCGGATTTTTCAATACGCCGCCGCTGATTTGCAGATATAGACTCCATACCCTGCAGTAAATCTGGCCGAGCTTTTACCTCGACAAAGCGCAAGGCATTACCCCGCTTGGCAATCAGATCAATTTCTCCCATCGAGGTACGATAGCGCTGCGCCAAGATTGTATAGCCTTTAAGCCTTAGCGCCCAGGCACTCAACCATTCAGAGATCAGACCCCAGCGATAATCTTGCCCTTTATTCATTGGCAATCACCATTTGATACAGATCTCGCTTGGAAAGGCCCGTTGCTGCGGCCACTAAACTGGCGACTTCCTTGGAGGGATAATGAGGCTTTAAGGCCTGCACCAATGCTTGCACTTCAGAAGACCCCAAGGATGCTTGATTTTTTTGCGGCGCTAGTAACAGCACGATTTCGCCCTTAAGGTCGCGATAATTTTCAATCAGATCACTTAGTTTGCCGCGAATGACTTCTTCAAACTTTTTGGTTAACTCTCGCGCAATGACAGCGTCACAGTCCCCCAGAGACTCGAAAGCGTCATTTAAGGATGCCTGCAAGCGCTTGGCTGATTCGAAAAAGATCAAGGTTCCAGATGCTCCCTGCCAATCTGCATAAAACGTTTTACGAGCTGCTGATTTTGAAGGTGGGAAGCCCGCAAAGGTAAAGCTATGGCTTGGCAGACCCGACAACGTCAAAGCCATTATAGGGGCGCATACTCCAGGGGCAGCTGTTACCGGAATATCGGCCTGATAGCACGCATTGACCAAATTATAACCAGGATCAGATATCAGTGGGGTACCTGCATCGCTAACCAGCGCCAACGCCCCCCCATCCTGCATCAACTGCAGCAATTTTGGTCTTACATGCTCGGCATTATGTTCATGATACGCAATCATCGGCGTTGCAATGCCGTGATAAGCCAAAAGCTTGCCAGTTATGCGTGTGTCTTCACAGGCAATTTTATCAGCGTGCCTAAGCCATTCAACAGCCCGTACAGTGATATCTCCCATATTTCCGATAGGCGTGGAAATAATAGATAAACCTTTGCCAATTTTTGGTTCTTGCGCTACAGTGTTCACAGAATTTTCACTTTATATTGTCCGGAGATTTTTTCGTGCCACAATTTCTTATATGCCTGTTGGCGGTAATAGCGGTTTCTCTATCAGGGTGTCAATCCCCAAGAAAGCAAGATTCTGCGCGTGCTCCGATCACGACGACGCCTCAAGCTCGGGCACCAGTATACGACAATAAAGCCCCAAAGCGTACCCACAAAGTCGCCCTGCTGTTGCCATTGACGGGACGCAGCTCTGGGCTTGGCCAAGCTATGCTGCAATCCGCGCAAATGAGCCTGTTTGACAATCCTGACAGTGGCCTAGAGCTGATGGTGCGCGACACCCAGGGCAATCCACAAGTTGCTGCCCAGGCTGCAACAGATGCTATCAACCAAGGGGCGCAGCTGATCTTGGGGCCTCTGTTCGCCAATGCCGCTCAATCCGTGGCTGCAACTGCCCAGATGCGCAACATCCCTGTTTTAAGCTTCTCAAACAATAGCTCAATTTCCGGGCCAACGTTGTTTACCATGGGATTTGCCCCACGTGATCAGATTCAAGTTCTGCTTGAGACCGCCGCAAGCCATGGCATGACACGTATAGGCGCCCTGGTTCCGAAGTCTTCATACGGTGATGTTATCCGAGGCGAGCTCGAACGTCACGCACGCGCCATGGGGATTTCACTTGATCTGGTGATGGGATATCAGCCAGGCACCAGTGACTTCACACAGCAAGCAACAACCATCAGCACCTCTGGCATCGATGCCTTGATCATCCCTGAAGGCGGCCAGCAACTTCGCCTGATGGTGTCCTCGCTTGTATACCACAACGTTAACCTGAACAATGTCAGGCTGCTTGGGACAGGACAGTGGGATACTAATGACGTGTTCGAAGAGCCTCTGCTGCAAAAAGGCTGGTACGTAGCCGCCCCGCGCGATCAACGACAGAAGTTCGAGCAGCGCTATCGCCAACAATATCACCTAGCGCCACCAAGGTTGGCAACTCTACCTTATGACGCTATTTCATTAGCTGCGCTGTTGGCACGTACAAATGCTAATGCAGGTATGAATCCATTCGACACACGCTTTTTAACGCAAGAGCGCGGGTTTACCGGCATTGATGGAATGTTCCGCTTGCACCGCGACGGCAGTGTCCAACGCGGCCTAACGGTGTTAGAGGTCGGGCCTGGCAGGCTGAAGACTATAGCGCCTCCCCCGCGTGGATTTTAATAGTATAAACCTGGAACAATAGATGAGTTTTTTTGGTAAGTGTTTTCGTTTCTTTGTAAAGCTGTTTAGTTGGAGCCTTGCTGGCGCTCTAACACTTGTCCTCGCCACAAGCATCATCTTAGGGATCCAGCTTTCTCAAGGGCCTATCGAGCTAGACTTTTTATCAAGCCACGTCGACAGCTGGCTTAACAAAAACTATCCCAATTACACGATTCACTACGGGCAGCCTGTACTTGCATGGGATAAAAAGTCTTCGCGCGTTGAATTCCGCCTGTCGAACTTTGAAATCCACCTACCCAATCACGAAAAGCCCCTTGCTGAGTTACCGGCTGTGGCTTTGCAGTTCGGGCTAAAGTCATTGGCTAAAGGCTTTATGCTGCCCCAAGCCATTGAGATTGAACGCCCGATGATCACGGTTAAGCGAGATACCGCCGGCCATTTCCAAGTCACCCAAGAAGATACCGATGATGACGCGTCATCTGTCAGCGAATACCTGGCGCTTTCAAGTTCCAGCAACCCTTTGCATGCGGTGCGCGAACTACGCATAACAGATTTGACCTTCCAATATCATGATGACACCAGTAACGAATCGCTCAGCATTCCTGCAGTTGACCTGATCATCAACCATAAGAAAGGGCATTTTGATATCGTCACCCGTGCCCAGCCTTTAGGGGCTAAGGTCGAGGTCAAATCATCTATCACACCGGGACAAGAAAACCACATTGCAGCTTTTAAGACCCATGCGAGTATCAGCAATCTGAAGGTTGATAATCTTGCTAAACTATGGCCCAAAGCTGTTTTGCCAGGCGTTAGAAAATGGATCACTGAAAACCTTAGAAGTGGAACGGTTACCCAATCTCATTATGATGCTTCAGGATCCGTTAACACCGACAGTCTGGAAAGCACCTTGAATCAGATACAAGGTGTTATTGATTTTGATGATGTCACCGTTAGGTATCTGGACGATGTCCCGACTGTTCTTCATGCCAAAGGCCAAGCAACTTTCAACAGAGACGAAGTCATCGTGAAAGTTGCTTCGGGCACTAGCCAAGGGATAACTGTTAATTCAGCCACGGTTGATGTTCGCGACAACGATAATAAAGACAGCGTGCTTAAGGTCACAATTGATGCTGAAGGCCCCGTGGAAGGTGCTCTTGAGATCTTGGATTCTGAAGGCTTGCAGGTAGTCCGCGACTATCCCATCAATAAGACTACCGCCAAGGGGTTTGTCAAAGCAGATCTGAACTTTGAGCTGCCACTAGATGTACCTGACGAACGCGATTACTTTTTGTACAAAGCAGATGTCGAGCTACAAGACGTATCTGTTAAAAACGTTCTTGGCAAAGGGAACTACCCGCTTGATTTGACCCAGACCAATTTGAAAATGACGGTCAATAACAAAGAAATGGACATGAAAGGGCGCGGTAAGTTTAACAAAACTTATGCCGGTATTGTGTGCCATGAAAACTTCGAGCAGCCCGCCCCCTTCAAAAGGCTGTATGACATCAGAGCCCTGGTGCACTATGATGATCTGAAGCATTTCGATTTGCCAGATATCATGGATGGTGTGGCAGAAGTTGTTGTACGCTACAAGGAAGAATTCTCGCCGTCGGCTGTTTTGCATGGCACGGTAGATCTGAAAAAGGCAGACCTGAACATTCCAGGGCTGGGATCGATTAAAGAACGCGGCAAGGAATGCAAGGGTGATCTGAAAATCACTTTCGAAAACGGTAATGTCCGTCATATCGACAAAATGATCTTGAAGGGCGATCAAATCGATATCGACATGATTGCCAAAATCCGTAAAAGTGGCGATACCTTGCGGTCGATCCATTGCAAGAAGCTAATATTAGGCAACACGCATTTGGACTTTAAAGTGCGCCACGACAAGGATGATTCATACAAAGTCTTTCTTTCTGGCCCGGTGCTGGACCTATCTGGCCTGAAAGATATTAAACCGCGCGATGATGGTAAGAGCCCTGACAAACAGCAGGGCATTCCCCTGGATCTCACCCTAGACCTTGAGCGTGTTTCTTTTGGCGAAGGTCGCCACATCCAAAATGTCAAAGGCAGCATGCTAAAAGCTCCTGAGCACTGGCAATTTATTCTGCTGCAAGGTGAAGTACCAGGCCGTAAAAGGGGCAAGACATCTTTGGTGCACATCCATCAAATGCCAGCAGGTGATGGCCACACAATGCTGATCAAGTGCGGCCATGCATCTGAGCTAATGCGCGTGTTGGGCATTACAGACACGACACGCAAAGGAAAGGCAAAAATTATCTGCAGCCGCAAATCGCCCGATGCTCCGTGGACTGGTAAAGCAGTTGTAAAGCGCTTTTCATTGGCTGATGCACCGGCGGTCACCCAGTTTCTGGCTCTTTCTTCACCGTTTGGTATCCTTGAAGCACTTTCTGGCCACTCAATGGCGTTTGATAAAATGCGCGTCAGCTTTAAGTACAAAGACAAGAAAATGTTGATTCAAGATGGCCGCGCTGCGGGGCCTTCTATGGGCTTTACGTTTGCAGGCAACGTTGACCTTGATGGCGAGCACAACCGCATACAAGGTACGGTTCTGCCCTATAACTTGATTAATATGTTTCTAACCAAGATCCCACTTATCGGCGATCTTTTGGGCGGCAAAGGTGGCGGCATTTGGGGCGTAAACTATGAAATGGTTGGAAGTTTTGAAAAGCCTAATGTAACCGTTAATCCCTTTTCTGCCCTGACACCTGGGTTCCTGCGCCAAATATTTACGTCGGAAGAATATGACCAGGAGCTGGACTTTGGCGATGATGAAGACGACGATGACGATGACGATGATGATGACGAAGAAGAGGAAGATGATGATGATTGATTCTTAACTCAAATCCGAAATCCCCTTGAATCACCGGCTTATTGATATTAAACTCTAAAAAATAAATAAAAATAAGAGCCCTATGACGCATCCACGTCCACTGTCTCCCCATCTGCAGGTATATAAACCGCAGATTACCTCAGTTTTATCGATTTTTCACCGCGGCACAGGCATTGCCCTGGCAGCCGGTGGTGTCTTGCTGGCATACTGGTTTGTAGCCATTGCCCAGGGCGCCGAAGAATATGCCTATCTGATGAGCCACCTAACCAGCTGGTATGGCGTTGTGGCCTTATGGGGCTGGATGTTCAGCTTCTACTATCATCTATCAAATGGTATTCGCCATCTATGGTGGGATGCAGGCCGCGGGTTCGAGCTGGAAGAAGTATACCGCACTGGATGGATGGTTGTTGCATCGTCTGTAATTCTAACAACAATCACTGCTTTTCTGACCTGTGGATGCTTCGGAGATTTGCTATGACAGATAAATTTGAAACCAAGCTTGGGCGGGTTCGTGGCTTAGGATCCGCTAAAGACGGCACCCATCATTGGTGGATTCAACGTGTCACCGCCATCGCCTTGATCCCTTTGACCTTGTGGTTTATGTATTCCGTTATATCGGGGATGACCAGCAGCTATGAAACACTGCTGTTCTGGCTGCAGCAACCCTGGAATGCAACGCTTGCAGTTCTGCTGATCATCAGTGGTTTGTATCATGCGCAGCTTGGCATGCAGGTTGTTTATGAAGATTACATCGGTAACGAATGCGTCCGGAAGTCAGTGATTGTTGCGTCGAAGTTCGTCTTCATCGTTTTTGGCGTCAGCGCCGTTCTATCAATTATAAAAGTTTACATGCAGGGTGGGTAAAATGGCAAAAGCCTTTGAAATTGTTGATCATGAATACGATGTTGTCATCGTCGGAGCTGGTGGTGCAGGACTGCGTGCCACCCTGGGGATGAGCGCCGCAGGCTTGAATACAGCCTGCATTACTAAAGTTTTTCCTACCCGCAGTCATACTGTTGCCGCTCAGGGAGGCGTTAGTGCTGCCCTTGGTAACATGGGAGACGGCGACGATTGGCGCTATCACTTTTATGATACGATCAAGGGGTCAGACTGGCTTGCGGACCAAGATGCGGTTGAATACATGTGCCGCAATGCGATTCCGTCTGTCATTGAGCTAGAACACTTTGGTGTTCCGTTTTCTCGTACGGAAAAGGGTGAAATCTACCAGCGTCCATTTGGTGGACACACCATCGAAGAGGGCAAAAGCATGGCAAAACGTGCATGTGCTGCAGCCGATAGAACGGGGCATGCAATATTGCATACGCTTTATCAACAGTCTTTGAAGCATCAGGCACAGTTCTTTGTCGAATACTTTGCCCTGGATGTCATCATGGAAGACGGTGTTTGTCGTGGCGTGATTGCTTGGAACTTAGAAGATGGAACCATACACCGCTTTAAAGCGCACATGGTGGTATTTGCCACCGGCGGATATGGCCGCGCGTTCTTTTCAGCGACATCTGCACATACTTGTACCGGGGATGGCAATGCAATGGTCTTGCGTGCTGGTGTACCGCTGCAGGATATGGAGTTCATCCAATTCCACCCAACAGGTATTTATGGCTCGGGCTGTTTGATTACCGAGGGAGCCCGCGGTGAAGGTGGGTATCTGACGAACTCTGAAGGGGAACGCTTTATGGAGCGT
>JBMYXZ010000038.1:0-12951 GCA_049608925.1 Alphaproteobacteria bacterium
CATCACGGTCAGACTTAACCTGAAAACGTATCTCTAGCGGGGTTTTCACCAGCCCTTGGTTTTGAGTTGGCTGATAGAACTTATAGCTGATATTTGAAAGTCTATAGTGAGAACTGATGTCTTTAATCAATTCACTTGCCTGCAGGCGCTGGACGTCACATTGCAATCGCTGACAGGTATTGCGCCAATAAGCCTGTGTACTATTGTAATAAGAAACGTCGCGAAAGCGATGATTTAAGGCTGTCAGATCAGTCTGAGCTTGTTGAATAGCGCTCGAGACTTCAGCACGCTTTATAGACAGCCACCTATCAGCACCCAGCGCAACACTTAAAACAATTATTGGGGCTATCAAGAAACGTTTCTTCATGACACCACCTTAAGTTCTATACAGCTTTTACAGCTGTTCTGACCATAGTCTACAGATGATTCAGAAACGCGCGCGACCAGAATTTCTTCGGAAAAGGGGGCTTCTAAAACGTTTACAGTATAGTCTGGTATCTGCCGTTTTAGGCTTTCTACAAAGCCATTAAAACTGTCCACCACTGCTTTTGGATTACTGTGTCCCTTGGACCATTTCAGGGTCAAGCGTAGACTTTGAGGCTCCCATGCAAATGATTCAATTAAAAAGCCTCGGTGTAGCATTGCCGCTGAAATGCTCTTTAATACCGCAAGCGGTGATCTGGTTGAATCCAACTCCTTGCGAAAGTGACTAGCCTGTTTCATGAACTGATAATCCGCGTCGGACAGGCTAGCTTCTGCAGAGCTTAAGCGTGCTTGGACAGCATCGACGTCGCTGTGCAAATTTTGCAGGTCAGACAGGGCATGTTGGTAGTCCGAGAACTCACCTTTCAAGTATCCCCCAAGCCATGCTGCCATAACTAGCGTTGCCGCCGCTGTCATCAGTGGCACCCGTGAGGGCGCAAGGGATCGAATCGTCACGCTGTCGGTCAACTTCAATTTTGCAAAGTCCACCAGGCCAGATTCTTGGATAATTTCGCGACCGTCAAAATAGCTCTGTGACTTCAGGTAGCGGGTAGTGTCCTCTATATTATCTTGACTATCGGCTGGCAGATAGCGGCTCATCAGGACTTTTCTGTCGTGAAATACCGTATGACGCACTGCACCAGATAACTGTTTAGTAGCGCGCACCACCCAACCAGCTGCAGGCACCAGCATTCTTTCCATCAGTGGCATCAAACAAATTTTGCCAACTTGCTGGCCCGCCTGGTGCAATGTCTCTAGCCATTTCATCTCTGGCGATGCATTCTGTAGCCCCAGACTATGAAACCCTAAGAAGTCATAGGGCTGAACTTTATAAATTGCATACGATTCTTGTTTAGCATGGCGCAGTTGCCTTAAATAACTTGTTCGGTCAATCCACGACATCGATACCGACGCCTCGTGCTGCACTTCAATAGAGGACGTATTAATAATGACGTTTATGGTGGATGGCCCCAGCGCCCGCAGCTTCTCGAGCAAGGCTTCGATAGTTGCAAAGCTCTCGTGCGCAGTCTTACCCTTTTCGAACAAAAAGAATTCTTGATCTTCGAAGACAATACAGTGGTTACGCTTGTTTATCATGCGCTGCCGGTGATGGAGTTTGCTTATTCAAAGCCAGGATACTTTTGCTAATCATCCGCATTTCGCTGCGAATTTCATCCAAAGCTTCCTTGCGACCAGAAGAAGATTCATCAATAAATCGTGTTGTAAGAGCCTCGATATTCGTGATGCGGTCTTGGGCTTGCTGTTCATTTTGCCTGGTTTCAACCAGCAACGTGATCTGCTCAACCAGTTTCAGCAGGTATTGCTGAGCTTGCTCTTGCTGCTGGTGTGATTGGCTCATTGTCCTTTGTATCGTGTCAATATTTTCTGCGGTTTGCTCGAGCAGAACATTCGTATACAACGCTGCCTCTAGGGGAGAATCATTTGACCCAAGCGGATTTTTTGACATCTCCATCAACCATTCTTCGATTTCACTGTAGAACCTAGCCCCTGCCTGAGAAGCTTGCAGTTCGATAAACCCTAATATCAAAGAGCCCGCCAGGCCAAAAAGGGACGAACTAAAAGCTAATCCCATGCCAGTCAAAGGGGCGGCAAGCCCGGATTTCAGCTGATCAAACATTGCGCCTGTTGCCGCCGGGTCGCTTGGCAGGCTGGTGATCACATCCGATACTGATTGCAGTGTTAGCGACAGCCCCCAAAAGGTTCCAAGCAACCCAAGGAAGACCGATAAGCCGATAAGATAGCGCCCGGTCTCCCGAGATTCATCCAACCGAGTTGCCACGCCATCCAACAGAGATTGCACAGTCATCGAGCTTAATGGCTGATCTTGCGAGAGAGTGTTTGCTACAGAGACCAAAATCCGCGGAGGCTTTTGATGAGACGCTTCGCTATTTCTGCGTTCACGATACGCTTCCAGCCATTTTGATTCTGGATATATACGCACCACATGACGCAGTGCATGCAATATACCAACCACGATTACACCCAGAATCACACTGTTTAAAACAGTATTCATCGCAAAAAAGTTCTGCAAGCTATCGGCCAGATAAACCGTCAATAATGCCAAAGCAGCTAAAAATATAACGATTCGGACGAGATATTGGGTCGGGCGCATGTAAAGCCTTGTTTAACCTAGATGTCTATTTATACACTGGTTGGCAAACATTCGTCAAACGCTGGCGGTTAACAATTGTTAATAAAATATTATGTGATATTTAAGATGTTGTTTATGCCCAGATAATATATAAAACCTACGCTGTAAGTGACGCTACCACAGGAGGTGAGTCATGAAACAGATAATAACAAACACCAGTCTAAATGTTCTTGCAATTCTTATGCTTTTTTCAACCCACACATATGCGTCCTCAAGCGCAGAGAATGAACTGAGAAAAAGCCAAATCCATTGGGCAAATGTCCCCGATGATTACATGCAGTTTGATGCCGAGGAGGAGCAAACAACCCTGACTGATGTCGTTAAAGATATGCGATCAGGTTTCGTCTTCACAGAAACAGGCAAACGCAAGCTTCTTATGCGCGAGATCGAGCGCGAAGGCAAAAAGCGTGCGAAGATTATGCGCCGTAATTTCTTTGAAAAGACTCACCAGGAAGCGGTTAATTTTATCCCTGAGTACATGCTGGCAATCATTCCACCGGCAGTCATTAATGGTATTGGATTTTCTAAAAAAGATTTCCCCATGGCCACTGCACAAAAATATATGCGCTTGGCCATGGATATTAATTTTGCCCAGGCTAAAAACATTGAAACCCATAATAGCTGGGAATTACTGAAAAACAAAATGATCAGCGAATGCTATGAGCGTGCGGGGCAACGGTTCATGGCAGCAGCCAAAATGCCTGAATACTTGATTACAAGGATGGAAAACGAGAATCTAAAATTGAAAGAGATTCTACGTAAAAGACCTGCTGCCCGCGAGAATATGAAAAAGGTCATTCTAAATCTTCCACTAGTCACCAAAGTACTAAAGACCGAGGTCAGTCCTGATGATTATGGCATTCTTGTGAACCCGTTTCTCATAAGCGATATTGCCTACTGCATGCGCAAGGTTGTTGAAGAAGCCCCAGAATTAATGCAACTGGAAGGCGATTATCCTTTACTAAGCAGCATACTGACCATGGCACCGAAAGACATTGCCTATGCAGTCCCCATGAATGCGGATATTACAGATATGCGCGTGTCAGCTCTACAAGTATTTCGTTGGGCAGCGCATCATACTAATGAGCAGCGACGATTTAAGATGCTTAATAAAATTGCAGACAGGCTATACAAAAGCCTTAGTGGATTAAGTGACGGCCATCCACTTTATAAAAAATTTCAAACCCTAACATGATGTCTTTTGATACAGGGTCTTCGCGCGTTGCTCGAAGGCCCCTATCATTAGTTGCACAGCTTCATTAAAGAAAAAGGTCATTGCTGTTTGCAAAACAGAAGACTTGAAGGCAAAATCCACGAAGAAGTCAATCTCGCAAGACCCGTCTCCTACTTCTTTAAACTTCCAGTGATTATTCAGATATTTAAACGGCCCTTGTTCGTACTTGACCCTGATTTCTTCAAAGGGGCTAAGTCGCACGGTTGAAACAAAATGCTCGCGAAACATTTTATACCCAATTGCCAGATCCGCCTTAATTTCATTATCTTCACGGCTGTTGATACGAGCACTGACACACCACGGCAGAAACTCTGGGTAACTCTCAATGTCAGCTACCAGCGTGAACATTTGCTCCGGCGTATACGGAACGACTCGTGTTTCAGCATGCGTTGGCATGAGGCCTCTGCAATTGATCTAGTCTAGCTGCACGCAGCTTTTCAAAGTCATCCCCTGCATGATAGGAAGATCGCGTCATCGGAGACGCAGATACCATCAAGAATCCCTTACCGCGCGCCATTTTTGCATACTCGTCAAACTCTTGAGGTGGCACAAAACGCATAACATCGTGATGCTTTGGAGACGGCTGCAAGTACTGACCAACGGTTAAAAAGTCCACATCCGCTGCCCTTAAGTCATCCATCACTTGATACAGCTCAGACTTTTCCTCTCCTAGCCCCACCATCAAGCCAGACTTAGTAAACATTTCTGGATCCAAGTCTTTGACTTTCTGTAGCAAGCGTATGGAATGGAAATACCGCGCACCTGGACGAACTGATTTATACAGCCTTGGCACAGTCTCAAGGTTGTGGTTATAAACGTCAGGCTTAGCCTCTACAACTTGTTCAATGGCACCTTCTTTACGCAAGAAATCAGGTGTCAACACCTCGATCGTAGTGCCGGGGCTATAGATGCGAATAAAGCGAATAGTCTTGGCAAAGTGCGCGGCCCCACCGTCGGGAAGGTCATCACGATCCACTGAGGTAACCACGACGTGCTTCAGGCCCAGCTCGGCCATAGCAGCAGCGACTCTCTCAGGCTCATGGGGGTCAAGCAAGTCGGGCGTTCCAGTTGCCACATCACAAAAGCGGCAAGCGCGCGTGCAAACCGCCCCAAGAATCATGACAGTTGCATGCTTCATCGCCCAGCATTCACCGATATTAGGGCACGAGGCTTCTTCGCATACAGTGTTCAGTTTTTTCTCGCGAATAACATCACGTGTTGCTTGATACTGTTTTGATACTGGCGCTTTAACGCGAATCCAATCAGGCTTTTGTTGCATGATTTCAGTTCCTACATATGTATGACTTTGTCATAAGCATCCAGCACAGATTCGTGCATCATCTCAGACAATGTTGGGTGTGGGAAAATCGTGTGCATCAATTCTTGCTCGGTTGTCTCCAACGATTTGGCAATGGCATATCCTTGAATTAATTCTGTCACTTCTGCACCAATCATATGCGCGCCCAGCAGCTCACCTGTCTTAGCATCAAAGACTGTCTTTATCAGCCCTTCTGGCTCGCCCAACGCAATGGCCTTACCATTCCCTTGGAACGGGAAGCGTCCCACTTTAATTTCATGACCGGCTTCCTTGGCTTTTTCTTCAGTTAGGCCAACGCTTGCAACTTGGGGATTACTGTACGTACAGCCAGGGATGCTTTCCTTCTTCATTGGATGCAATCCCTTTTCTCCACACAAGTGCTCAACCGCCAACACACCTTCGTGGCTGGCTTTATGGGCAAGCCATGGAGCACCCGTTACATCACCAATAGCATAGATACCTTTTTCAGCAGTCTCACACCACTCGTTGGTAACGATGTGGCCCTTATCAGTCTTAATGCCGGTGCTATCAAGGCCAATATTTTCAACATTGCCTTGAATTCCAACCGCCAGAATAACATTATCGAAAGAATCTTTAGAGGCCTTGCCCTTTTTGTCTTTCAGCTCGGCCTCAACTTTTTTGCCCTTAGTTACCAGCTTTTCAACAGATGTTTCTGTCATGATTGAAACGCCGCGCTTCTCAAAAGCCTTGCGCGCCATCGTTGAAATTTCCTTGTCTTCAACTGGCAGGATGCGATCCATAATCTCAACGATCGTCACTTCCGCCCCCATAGAACGGTAAAAACTGGCGAACTCAACGCCGATCGCGCCCGAGCCCACAACCAAAAGCTTTTTGGGCATTTTCTTGGGAGTCATCGCATGCTTGTATGTCCAGATAAGATCACCATCTGCTTTCAGGTGCGGCAGCTCGCGCGCCCGTGCACCTGTTGCCAAAATGATATTTTTAGCAAGAAGCGTGGTCATCTTGCCTTTTGCATCTTTAACTGTCAGCGCGTGCTTGTCTGCTTTTTTGCCAGTCAACTGCCCATAACCTGTGTGCACGTCGATCTTATTCTTTTTCATCAGGTGCTTAATGCCGGAAGACAACTGATCTGCAACACCGCGAGAACGCTTGATGACCTTATCCAGATCGAAGCTAGCTTTTTCAACCTTAAGGCCAAAAGCCTCGGCGTGATTCATATAGTCATACACTTCTGCAGAGCGCAACAAAGCCTTTGTTGGGATGCACCCCCAATTCAGACATATGCCGCCAAGGTGCTCGCCTTCAACGATTGCTGTCTTTTTACCTAGTTGGCTTGCGCGGATAGCGGCGACGTACCCGCCAGGACCTGCTCCAACAACAATCACATCATAAGCTTGCTCTGCCATGCATGAACTCCTATATATTCATTGTTACTGGCACACTACCTTGATTTACAGGCTTTGTCAGCAACAGAGTTGGTAATATTTTGTATCTTGTGGTACATTTTGGAACTTTAATATTTAGGTAACGTTAATGACAAGTAATCAACCGCACAATTATCTCAGCTCAGGACTATGGAAAGTCGCCTCATGCGCCTGCTTCGCCGGCATTAATGGGATAGTGCGTTATCTTAATGGTGGATCACCGCTGGAAATGGTTGATCCCCTGCCATCCTACGTTATCGTCTTCTTTCAGAATATCTTTGGGGTGCTAGCCCTGCTGCCTTGGCTGATTGGTCAAGATATGAGAACCTTCAAAACCAACAACCCTGGCCTGCATTTTATTCGAGTACTGGTAGCTGTGATTGGTATCGGCATTTGGTACATATCATTGCATTACCTGCAAATTGCGCAAGTTATAGCCCTAGGCTTCACCGGCCCGATCATCACTGTTATCGGCGCCCGCCTGATCTTGAACGAGCACTTAGATTGGCAGCGCATGACCGCAATCGGCATCAGCTTTATCGGCGCATTCGTCATTATGCGCCCAGATGAAGTGTTGATGGGTCAGGGAGATTCCTCCATGGGCTTTGCTGTCTTTCTACCTTTGATAGCTGCCTGCTGCTTTGCTGCGTCAAAGCTGTGCGCCCGCATGTTAGCCTCACGCGGAGAGTCCCCGAAGGTCATGACATTATATATCCTAACAATGATGGCGCCTGTGTCGTTGATCCCCGCATTGTTCGAGTGGCAAACCCCTAGTGCGCACCATTGGCCCTGGTTAATTGCTATGGGTGTCTTGGCGAAAGCAGCACACTTCTCGTTGGTAAAAGCTTTCGAGCACGGCGAAGTAACTTTTGTTACACCGTTTGGGTTCTCAAAAATCTTGATTGGCGCGTCTGTAGGATATCTTGCTTTTGGAGAATACCCCAATACCTGGACCGTATGGATAGGTGCCGGCATTATCTTTACCAGCGTCATGCTGTTATCCATGATCGCCGAGAAAAAGCAGCCAGCACGCAAGCCCGCGTGAATACATAACTTCCGGGATAATTTTATGATGTAGAGAAAGCCTGGCTGGCTAATGATTTTCTCCGCCCTCTAACACACACTCCGACGCTCCGGGCTTTATGCCCGGAGTCCACTCTCAGGCATACTCAGCTGCAGAAAGCTATGGTGTATTCTCGATTTCCCGAATCTCGGGGGTTGGTGGACTCCGTGAACAAGTCACGGAGCGTCGGAGTGTGTGGGACGGTATAGAAGTGTTCTTATTGACCTCTATTAGCATGATCAGCAATAACGGCTTGCGAAGTATTCAGCCAAGGCCATTTGTGGGCCAAAGTCCCCGTACTTCCTTCTAACCACAGGACCATATTGCTCTTCAATTCGCGCCCATTCCTCTTCGACTTGATCAGGAGTGGGCATAATAATTTGATCTGTCTCCAGCAGTACATTCTCGTCTTCAATTTGATCAGGAGTGCGTAAATACTGATTTGTAACTGGGTTGAAACCCTCCCCTTCTTCACCTTCGCTTGCGATTGCATTGCAAGCAACGGAGACTCCAAAAACTGTGGTAAGTGCCAATAAACTGTCAAATTTCATATTCCATAACCTTCACTAAATTACAAATTCATCCTCATGTTGAGGCTCATACAAAAAAACCCATGCAATCTCTCGCATGGGTTTCTTTATCATACAAATAAGAACGACTTATGTTGTTGCTTGACGCTTTTCCGCGTTACGGCGGTCAAGTGCCACAATAGTCGTATTAAAGTCTTTGTCGAACTTACGCAGGTCTCTTTCAATCTGTGTGATCGCCTGAGTCGTAGGATTGTACTGGCTACCGACGCGGTTCAGCTTCAATGCAGATGTATACCTGCTTTGAATAGACTTTAATTGTGCCAATAAAGAGCGCTTGTGATTAGAAGTAAGCTTACGCTCGTTATACACTTTCTTATAGCGGCTTTCGATGCTTTTTTGGATTGATGCCAAACGGCTTCCGTGGCTCATATCCGCAGCTATCGTTGGTGTTGCATAGGCAAATACAGCCAAAGCAAACATTATAGTTTTCGTCAAGTATTTCATGTGTACCCTCGTTGTTAATTATTTATTAACCATTTGCGAAACCATTATAACCGCAAATCAATTTAAATGTCCAGCATTTACAACGGCTTTACTCTTTTTATCAAGATATGCAAAGCTCCCGCGCCTCCTTGTTCTGGCCTGGCCACAGAAAAATCGATTATGTGAGATCGCAGCGGCTCTTCTCGCAACCAGCGCGGCACCGCCTCTCTTAGCACGCCGGAACGCTCCCACCAATCCTGCTGCTGGCGATAGCCTTTGCCAGTTATCACCAGGACACTGCGTTTTTGTTGTGCGTGGCAGGTAAAGATAAAGCGGCGCAAGGCTATCTCCGCTTGGGATTGCGTCATACCATGAAGATCGATGGCAGCTTCTATATCTCGACGCTTGCGCCTTCCAGAACCTGACATGCTTGAGGAAACTGGCGTATAGCCATGAACTTGGGTCTGGCGAGGCGCTCTTGGAATATGCGCTTCGCCCAATGGCGTGACGTCTTCGGTGACTTTGTGCCACAAGGCCTGCTCTTCAGGGCTAAGATCTCGCTTGCTCACGTGGCTTCAACACATATAATGTGCCTCTTGATTTCATATTGCCAGCCAATGTGCCGGCTTCATCCCCAGTGCCCCAGAAAAAGTCCCCGCGGATGGGGCCTTTGATAGCGCTGCCTGTATCTTGTGCGATCATCAATCTTTGAATACCCTGATAGTCCAAGTCCACCCACAGTAAAGTGCCATAGTCGTAATAGTCACGATCAACAGCCATGCTGCGCTTTGGCGTCAGTGGAACCCCTTGGCTGCCTACAGGGCCAGACCCAGGATTTTCTCGAAAGAAGATATAGCTGGGGTTTTGCTGTAAGACTTCAGATATCCTGTCTGGATGCTGCTGAAACCAGTTGCGTATCGCATCCATAGACATATCATCACGAGAAACCATGGCCTGCTTTATCATATAGGAACCAATAGACGCATAAGCGTGGCTATTGCGGCCATAATAGCTAAGGCGGACGGTCTCTCCTGTATCCAACTGAACGCACCCAGATCCCTGCACAGCCATAAAGAAAGCATCGACAGGACTGGTTACCCATAGCAGCTCAAGATCTTGACCATCCAGCGCGCCTTCCATAATTTCCCCACGCGTGAAGTGAATTTCTGCGTCAGGATTGCGGTATATGGGGGTTTGATATGGCCCATGCTGTGTGCGCGACCCTTGCAGCACTGGCTCATAATACCCTGTAAACAAGCCAGCCTCATTGCCTGTTGCTGTCACGCGATAGGGCTGAAAGTTTGATTCGATATATTTTCGAGCATCCTCGGTTTCAAGGGTTGGAATATCGCGCAGATCATCATCGCCCCAGCCAGGAAGCTCGGAAAACGGAACAGGCATATAAGACACTTTTTTTTCTGCACAACCAGCAAGGGATGCAACCATAGCCAATATTATCCCTACTCTCATATACCCACAAGAACCCAATTCGGGTTATCAGATGTCACATCACGCTCGAACGTCCATTTATCTTTGACCTTTTCGATGGTATCAGGGTCGCCTTCAGATAATTCCCCATAGTCATCATAGATCGCGTGGATTTGTTCGCTAGAAATGGCAACCGCGATCTTGGCGATGCGTCCAGAAAGCGTGACATCCTTTATATCAACCGAGACAATACGCTCGATTGAGCTGGCATTGGTTTCCTCGGCATCATCCATTTTTTTAATCTGGCTGTTAAACTTTCGCATAACCGAAGGTCCGACCAATCCCTTAAGAACGTCTTTATCACCCTTAAAGACAGCCGTTTGAATCATTCCAAAGGCATATTCAGCGCCTTGCAGGAATCCTTCAACTGAAAAAGTTGGGTCCAGATCATAAAGATCGTCAAGTTGCGGTTGCAACTTTTTTGGAATTTCTCGGTGTTCGACCACCGGTCCACCCTGATTTACCCCCGGCATTGGGATAATATTGTTCTTATCTTCAGGGGCCATGCTGCCTCTTTTTTCCCCTAAGACATTGTAAAAGCGGTATACTAAATAGCCTGCTATGGCTGCCAGTATCAAGATATCCATCATCTGTGCGTCAGTCATTCGTAAGTACTTTTGTAACGAAATGTAAACCTTATTATCGTAGTCTATACGAGGATAGAGGTAACTACTAGTACCAAGAAGGGTATTTTTTAGAATTTAGCTTGGTAAAGGTTAACCAATTCCTTATAGTAGGAAATGTGCACATATGACAAAAAGGAGCATGTAAAATGGCCAAAGGTAAAGGTAAAGACACAACAACTACCAAAAAGAACACTGGTGGTAAGGACACAACTACTCAGAACGAAATCCCAACTCTACCAGTAACGGTACATGGACAGTACATCAAAGATATTTCTTTTGAGTCTCCTGGCCCATGGAACATTTCTGGCGATTCTAAAGAAGCACCATCCATCAACCTAAACGTTGAAGTTCGTGCAAACCCACAAGAAGAGTCAGGCCGTTTCGAAGTAGAACTACACGTAACTGCAGAAGCAACACGTGGCGGTTCAACAAAAGTTTTCGTTATGGAACTAACATATGCAGGTATGTTTACGCTGAATGATATTCCAGACCAAAACATTCCACCAATTCTATTGATCGAATGCCCACGTATGCTGTTCCCATTTGCACGCAGCATCGTTGCAGACGTAACGCGTGACGGTGGTTACCCACCACTTGCGTTGGCTCCTGTTGACTTCGCTGAAATCTATCGTCGTCAGCTAGCCCAAGCGCAAGCACAGGCTCAATCTTCAGGAAAAGGCAGCAAGTAAGCTGACTCTTTCTTCTGAAGGATGATATAAAAAAGGCACCGTTCTTGCGGTGCCTTTTTTGCATTATGCAGCTTTCAAGCTTATGTGTATGCCGAAAAAGATCTACTAAATATTAGTATTAAAATTTCCAGCATTTTCCTGACCTAGATGCGCAAGAATGCTCACGGCATCGTCTTCATATTTCCAATCTACTGCACTCCGATGGCTGTTGATAGCCGCAGACATCGTCTGCTGAATGCGCCCCACAGATACTCGCAGATCGTCAAACCATACTGGGATTGTCTCTTTACTCACCACAAACTGTATCAATACATTCGCACAGTTAAGTCCAACAAAATCCCAGAACCGCTGAATGTGTTTAACGTATGCGGGATCTGAATAATCTTCCAAAGACGCCAGATCCCGTAAAGGGTCGGCAATATTTTGGTATGTTGCCTTAGCTGCGTCAAACTTCTGCTGTAGTAATTGTACTAATACTAGATTCAGATGATGCCTACAGGGTACAGCCTTACCTGGCAATTGGATAACCTTCTGGTAATTTTCTTCAGCAGAACTCAACTTGTACTGACGTTGCTGCGAGTATGCCAGTACAAGGTATATACTCTGAGGAACTTCACTACCGAATATCTCGAGTGTTTTTTTGCTAGTATTCTCGGCTGCTGCCCATCTTCCCAGCTTGCATTGCAAGTTTGCAAGAGTGTTATAAATCTGCAAAGACGCATCATTACCGAATAGCTCCAGTGCCTTTTGCAAAGTCTTCTCTGCTTGGTCAAGCTCCTCCAGCTTGCACTGCAAGTTTGCTAGAGTGTTATAAATCCGCAAAGGCGCATCATTACCGAAGAGCTCTAGTGCCTTTTGCAAAGTCCTCTCAGCTTGGTCAAACTCCTTCAGCTTACAATGAACGGCCGCTAGATCTTCGTAAACATGTAAATCCGCATCGAATAATTCAAGAATTTTTTGGAATGTCTCTTTCGCCTCAGACCACTTACTTTGCTTTTGTAGCAAGATTGCTATATTTCTATACGAAATTATGGTTGCAGAATCGCCTAGCAACTGGATGACCCTCAGGGAATTTTCCTCAGCTGAAGTCCACTTCTGCTGATTGAATTGCGCAAGTGCCAATCCGTTTAAAATCGCTACAGGTGTATTCTCGCCGTAAACCTGTAAAGCTCGCTTGTAAGTCATCTCAGCGGCCGCCCAGTTTTGTACTTTCATATGCTCGCGCGCCTGATCTATAAAATATGCTACATCTGGAATCCCGCGCGCTCTGTCAGCAAGCTCAGTTCTCTTCTTTTTTGTAACCCTATTAGAAATGTCACATTCACTAGAAAACACCTCTGACTGACGTGTCCTTTTCTGCCCCCTATTATCATTCATATCAGATGATGCGCTTACAAAAGGGCTGCAGCTGATCAACATCGACAATACTAGAAATCTAAATTTAAATTTACTCATCAT
>JBMYXZ010000039.1:0-12835 GCA_049608925.1 Alphaproteobacteria bacterium
ATTTTCGAACCGCTGAAACAAGGTGCGCCAAGCCGTGCCAAAAATATCAAAACCGTCTGGCTTAGCTTGCTTATCCACAACAATATTTGTCACCGAGATAATTGGTGTGTGCTCCATTGATCCTGCAGCTGTTTTACCCAAGGTCGGATTGCTAGGTTCTGGTCCGTGGCGTTCCTGTTGTATAACAGCACTGACACCAAAGGCCGCGCAGGTTCGCAAGATCGCACCAACATTATGAGGATCCGTCACTTGGTCCAAAATAATGACGCAGTCGTTTTCACCTGCAGCATTGATAATATCTTCAATGACGGGTTGTTCAATGGCTGATGTCCTAAGCACACAGCCTTGATGTACTGCATCAACGCCAACGATTTGACTTAGACCTCGGCGATCTAGCACTTGCACCCTAAGACCTGGAAAGTCGCGCAGGATATGTTCAAACTCTTGCTTTGTTTCAGGCGTTAACATCAGCTGATCATGCTGACGACGCTCGTTATATAATGCGGCAATAACGGAATGCTTACCGAATACTAGTTGACCTTTTTTCGAACCCATAAAATATATCTCAATCTAATTGACACTCGCCTTACAAACGGCTACCACTGGATATTAGAGAAATACTGCAATCAGTCAAGGACAAACAGGCATGGATTGGGATAAACTGAAAGCGTTTTATCATGTTGCCAATGTAGGCAGCATTACCGAAGCGTCTGAGTACATGAATCTTAGCCAGTCTTCTGTTAGCCGTCAGGTGTTAAGCCTTGAGGATCGCTTGCGCTGTCCGTTATTCCACCGTCACTCACGCGGGATATCTTTGACAAAGCAGGGGCAAATATTGTTTGATGCGGTTAAAAAGATCTTTTCCGAGATCGAATCCGCAAAAACCCTGATCCAAGAGGAAAAAGAAGACCCTCGCGGTAATCTGAAAGTTGCGACTACCTACTCACTGGCATCTCTATGGCTGACGGGCATGGTGCCAGAATTTTTAGAGAAGTATCCTGATATTCGCCTGACGATTATTGGGAATGATGACGAGTTAGACCTTAGCACACATCGTGCAGATGTGGCCATCCGCCCGATGATTCCGCATCAGCCTGACTTGGTCCAGCACTATCTGCTGTCATTTCATTTAAAGCTTTATGCTAGCGTTGATTACCTGCAAAAGCATGGAACACCGCAATCCCCGGAAGACCTTGACCACCACCAGTTACTAACCTTCGGGGAAGACATCATCCACCCGTATGGTAATATTAACTGGTTGCTGCGTGTTGGCGCCAAAGCCGGGCAAGTGCGAGAATCTTATATTAAAATGAACTCGTCAATGGGTCTTCGAAGACTAGCAGAAGAGGGCATGGGCATTGCAGCATTATCGGCTGAATATGCAGCACAGAAAACACCTAAAGGCAGCAAACTTGTAGAGGTTCTACCAGACTTGAAAGGCCCTGTTGTTGATTTATACTACATCTATCCAGAACAGCTGAAAGGATCAAAGCGTGTACTAGCTCTTTATGATTTCATTAATGAAGAACTCCCTAAAACCTATCCCGAACAATTTACATCCCGCTCTAAATAGGAAGACAGTACATTGAATAGAGTTAAATCTACCTTGGCTGCGTTAATTGGTAATGCATTAGAATATTACGACGTCACCTTATACGCATTCTTTTCAGCAATTTTTGCAAAATTATACTTTCCCAGCGACGACCCATACATGTCTCAAATAATGGCACTTGGTGCTTTTGCAGCTGGAGCTACTATGCGCCCAATAGGTGGCATGGTGTTTGGTCACATTGGTGACAGGTATGGCCGTAAAACGGCGCTTGTTTTGGCGGTATTATTGGTATCCCTGCCAACGACCATCATGGGGCTATTGCCAACATATGCTTCTATTGGCATTGCAGCGCCCATAATACTTGTGCTCTGCCGCTTACTGCAGGGCCTCTGCACGGGAGGTGAATATGCTGGTGCATCCGTCTTCATCTTGGAACATAGTCGTGGCAAAAAGTCTGGGTTTTTCTGTAGTTTGCTCCCAACCTCAAGCCTATCTGGCGCACTTCTTGGAACACTAATAGGTGTCATTTGTACGCAAGATACAATGCCAGAAAGCCCATGGAGCATCCCATATCTACTTGGTGGTCTCATTTGTACACAAGAGACAATTCTAGAAAATGCATGGCGCATCCCATTTCTACTCGGCGGTGTATTTGGTATCATTGGATTCTTCGTCAGGCGCATGGTGCCAGAAAGCCCTGATTTCGTCGATATGAAACAGCAGAAAAAAGTCTCTAAATTCCCCCTGTTAAAAGCGCTTCGCAGAGATTGGAAAAGCGCCCTATGCACCATGGGCATCAGCATCAACAATCTTGCACACTTCTACTTAGTTGTTGCTTTCATGATTCCTTTTGCTCTGCCAGAGGGGATCTCTCTACACAACAAAATGATAATCAACTCATCGTTTCTTGCAATGCTCGCAATCACCTTTCCTTTAATGGGCTATCTTGGTGATAAGATTGGCGTTCGCCGCGTAATGCTGATATCCGCACTGCTGATTATTGTTTTTGCGATACCAGTCTTGTGGGCTGTGATGCAGTTCCAGGATATTCTCAGCGAAATCATCCTTGTGTCTATCTTTGCATTACTTGGCACAGGCATGATCGCAGGCTCTGCCTCCTTCACACCCCGTATGTACCACAGCCAAGACCGATATAGCGGCCTGGCCGTCAGCACAGGCTTGGGAGACATGATCGGCATCTCGACCCCTCTTGTGGCGACATGGTTAGTGGCACAAACTGGCATTAAAATTGCGCCTGCATTTTACATGGTATTTATCGGAGTCATTGCATTGATATCCGTTAAATGTGCTCCAATATTCTATAATCCCAAAACCAAGGATCAAACCGCATGAGCATCCCTACTCTCGCTTTTTCCTGCGACCACGCTGCCGTTGATATGAAGAACCACCTGATCGCCCATGCTAAGTCTCTAGGCTATGAGGTACAAGACTTTGGCACAGATTCCTCGGATTCTGTTGACTACCCAGACATTGTCCCACCTGTAACTGATGCTGTTTTGGCTGGCAAAGCCGTCTTTGGCATCATCTTGTGCGGCAGTGGCATTGGTGTAGACATTGCAGCCAACCGCATTCCTGGCATCCGTTCAGCTTTATGTCATTCTGGATTGCTGGCACGATATTCCAGATCACATAATAATTGCAACGTGCTTTGCCTGGGCGCAAGAATCATTGGGGTTGAAACGGCAAAAAACTGCCTAGAAGAATTTCTAGCAACAGAGTTTCACAAAGAAGAACGCCACATCAGAAGAGTCGAAAAGCTGGGGTGATCCTCTTTCACCCCTTACTGCAAATACTGGCCGCCGTTGATATTAAACGTCGAGCCAGTAATGTATCCAGCTTCTTTCGAACATAGATATGCTACAAGGCCCGCAACTTCTTCTGGTTGACCCAGACGATGCATGGGTACCGTGTTCAAGATATTTGTCATGATATTTTCCGGCACTGCCTGGACCATTTCCGTGTTGACATACCCAGGGGCAACAGCATTAACCGTAATGCCTTTAGCCGCATTTTCTTGCGCCAGAGCTTTTGTAAATCCGATAACACCAGACTTGGCTGCGCAATAGTTAACCTGACCGATCTGACCTTTAAGACCATTGATCGAGCTGATATTTACAATACGCCCAAATTCATTGCTGCGCATGGTATCCAGCACACAACTGGTCATATTAAAAACCGATGATAGATTTGTCTGCAGCACTTCATTCCACTGCTGAAACGACATTTTGTGACACATGTTATCTCGGGTGATACCTGCATTGTTGACTAATATATCGGGAGTTCCCTGATCTTCGGTCACCTTGCGCATGCCTTCTTGGCAGGACTCGAAATCTCCCACATCCCATTTATAGGCTGGAATGCCTGTTGAAGCAGTAAAGTCTTGCGCTATGTCATCTCGGCCATGGTAATTAACCGCAACGCGATAGCCCATGTGCTTTAGAATTGTTGATATTGCAGCGCCTATTCCGCGCGTTCCACCCGTTACAAAAGCCAATCGATCCATGAATACTCCCTGAAGCATTTTTAAGTATTTTACGCTTTAATGTCTAGGCAAACAAGCTATTGCGTTAAAAACGATACCAAAGGCTGCCATACCAGATCAGGTGCTTTGCCGCCAACAATCGCACCCACATGACCTAGATCGACCTCTAAAGCCTTACCATTAGGCAGCCTATTGGCCAGCGCGCGAGAGGAGTTTGGGGGGACAATTTGGTCATTTGTTGGAATAATCGACAGGCATTCATGTTGAATATCTTCTGGTTTCAGGATATCGCCGTTCACGTGCCAGCTATTTGTTTGAGGTTGGTTATTTTGATACCACCCAAACAGGCATTCACGCGCCATCGTTGATGCCATGGGCACACCGTCACTAACCCAGTCCTCAACGGCTACAAAGCTGTCGGATATCTCTGGTGACTGAGACATATCTTGGAACTTTTTCAGCACGCTAGTAGGGTTAGACATTGCCACCATCATGTTCAGCGCTTGAACAGGTAGTTCATCACATGTTTGAATTAATTGCTCGAAATGGTCGTGCATGTAAGCCACCCATTGCGGCACCCACGGACGATCAGCATGAAAGTCCCAAGGTGTCGCCAGGAACACAAGCTTGCGCACGGTTGTCAGATGCTTGGCAGCTGCAAGTGTAAACAATCCCCCCATACAATAGCCGAGCAAGTCAACTTCCGCTCCGCCCACAGAATGTATGGCAGCAAGCAGTCTGCGATTCAGGTAGTCATCAAATCCATAGCCACGTGTGTTGTCGTCAAGTTCTCCCCAGTCAATGATATATGGCCTTAAACCCTGATCTGCCATGTACTGGACCATGCTGCGCTGATTATCTAAATCCAGAATATACGAACGATTAATCAGGGACGGTACTATTAGCACCGGTCGCCCTTCTGATCCAGCCCTACTGCAATCATACACGCGTGTATTTCCTTCGGACCATATCACCGGTCTATCAGATTGTGTTCGTTGATAACTATGATTGTGATAAGCAGACATACCGGTGAAAAAGTCATTAAACCCCTGTTGCGCTTGCTGCTGCCAAGCTACCATCTGTTCAGGCGTAAAGGGCATATTATTTTGCCCTGGCATACCCTGCATCCACCCTTGCATAAATGCTGGATACTGCGCTTGCATCTGCGCCAGATAGGCGAAAAAATCAAGTGGATGAGGCCCACGGTTCATAATGTCTCCCAAATATAATTTAACTATGACACCACATTAACCAATATACTCAATAATCTATAGCATTTTATTTAGAATTTTAGATAAATACCATGCAATATTTATAAACTGTTTATAAAGAGGCTAACTTCCCTTAACCAATAAATCTGCAATATGCACCCAGAATCCATAAATCTGTGTGATATATGCTGCATAGAGTCATTGCAACTTTCCTGGTACTTTCTTTTTCCCCCGACCTTCTTGCGTCCAGCGAAGAGGAAAAAGAGTCTTCTATGGAGACTCAATGGAAAAAGGCCTCTGTAACACTGAAGGACCAGCAAATTACCCCAAAAGCTGAGAAGGAAAAACGACGTGTATCGTTTAAGCCGCTGAAGCGCGAGATTAGTGTCCGGGCTCAAACCCCACGGAGTACTCTTAGTGAGAAAATTGGCAAGATGTTAACCCCTAGAAGATCTCGTTCATCAAGCGCTATTGCACAATCCAGAACTACCGTTCTGAGAAAAAACGCGCATCCTAGAACGGGATCACCCCGAAGAAATGTTTCTTGGGAGCTGGTAAACGGGCCACACCAAAGAAGAACGGCATCTTCCCATTCCATGCGTGATATTGCTTCTCATGAAAAGCTTATTCTTATTAGACACGTTGTATCTTCGCCTAGCAGGTTAGAAAAAGGGAAAGAAGAAGATAACGGATCGGAAGAGCAAGAATATATTTTATATAAGGAGATGCCCATCAAGAGGCGCAAAAAGATATTTGTGCTGTCCATTGACGGGGGCGGCATCAGAGGAATTATTCCTGCACATTTTCTGGTACAATTGGAAAAAGCTTTGGACCTGCCGGTCAGCCATATTTTTGATGTGATTGCCGGAACGTCAACAGGCGGAATTATTGCTTGCGGTTTGGGGGTCCCAAAGAAAACAGGATCTAAAGAACCGCGATATAGTGCAGAAGATATCTTAAATTTATACCTGCAGAATGCTGAAAGAATATTCAAGCGTACCGGCAAGCTTACCGGCGTGAAGTACAAAAACACCACCTTAAAGGCAGTTTTGTCTGAATATTTTGAAGACACAAAAGTCTCTGAGGCCATAGTCCCAACATTAGTGCCTACATGGGCTTTGGATAGAGGCAGACCCTATTATTTCCTAAGCCACCATCCCCAGCAAATTACCAAGTTTGCTCAGGATGACAATGATTTCTATATGCGTGATGCAACACAGGCAACTGGTGCGGCTCCAACATATTTTAAACCCGCTGTCATTGAAGCCCTTGGCCAAGACGGAGAACCTAATGGCAAAACTTTTTCTTGTATAGATGGGGGCGTTTTTGCAAACAACCCTGCATTAAAGGCAGTTATCTATGCCATGGCTTTGCATCCGGATTGCCGACCAGAAGATATCATTGTTGTGTCCTTGGGTACTGGCAAAAAGAATATATCCATTAATCCTGATAGGGCAAAAAATTGGGGTCTTTTAGGCTGGGCCAAGCCCATCATGCCAGTGTTTTTAAACGCTCAAAGTCAAGCAGACAACCGCGATCTTAGCCTGCTGTCTGGAGAAAACTTATTCAGGTTCCAAAGCGCCCTCTCCAAAGCTGATCCTGCCCTTGATGCAATTGGCAGAAATGGCAGAAATCTTAAAAACTTGCGCCATGATGCTGAACAAATGATGATCGAAAATAAGTCTCAATTTAAAAGGTTGATTGAAATTGTAACGCACGAAATGAATTACAGAATTGAGGAAGCCTCTTATGACTCATCTGAAAATCTTCCAGAGGATAATGACAACTCTGGTTGGTGTGCCCGCGGATTTTTAAAGCTTGGCAGCTCGTCAGATATGATGCCTGCAGTTAAAAAAGAGACCCATACAGCAGATAGATTTCAGGAGCTCAATTAGCCCTTGATTGCACCAGGAAATAGATATAAAAATTGAGGGTATAATAATTCTCTATTTAAGGAGCCCTCAATGCAAAAACTGTACACATTTCTGGTTGCCGTAATTCTGATGTTGCCAGCTGTAAATGCTGAAGGAATTTCTGTTGTTAAACCCTGGATCCGTGCCAGCAACATGAAAAATTCTGCTGCTTTTATGAAGATTCACTCTGACAAAAGCACCGATGATAAGCTTGTAGCAGTTGAACTTACCGACAAAACTTTGTGTGACAGGACCGAGCTTCACACCCATATTCATGAAGGCGATGTTAAGCGCATGCGTAAGGTAGAAGCCATCCCAGTTGCACAGAACAGTGACGCGTTCCTACAGCCCGGCGGCGACCACATTATGTTCATGGATCTTAACCGCGAGATCAAGCCTGATGAAGAAATTACAATGACCTTCGTGTTTCAAAGTGGTGACCGCATTACACAAGACGTGAAAGTCAAACCTGTTTCCTACACTGGCTGCAAATGCAATAGAAAGAAAACTGCATAACTGAATGGCCCGTATAACCCCCGAGTTTCTAGAAGAACTGCGCTCTCGCTTCACGCTGTCCGAAGTCATTGGACAGCGTGTTGCTTTACGCCGTCAGGGGGCGGAACACGGTGGACTGTGTCCATTCCACAAAGAAAAGTCACCCTCTTTTTCCGTAAACGATCAAAAAGGGGTGTATTATTGTTTCGGCTGCAAAGCAACCGGTGATGTGGTGCGCTACACAATGGATACACACCACCTGTCCTTCCCTGAAGCGGTTGAAGACCTCGCTCGCAAAGCTGGACTATCTTTACCCGAAAGCCATGTAGCCCCAGAAGTTGCAGCTGAGAAACGCGAGACCAAGCAGCAATTGCAGGATATCATGCTGGAAGCCTGCCGCTTTTTCCGTCAACAGCTGTTAAGTCCTGAAGGCACCCATGCCAAGGAATATGTTTTCCAGCGCGGCTTAACGGCTGAAACGGTTAATAAGTTTGGCCTGGGTTATGCCCCAAAGGGCAGCGCTTTGAAAGAACACTTTCTGGCGCAAGGGGTATCCAAAGATCAATTGATTGCTGCTGGTCTGCTTGTTGAAAAAGAAGGCTCGTCCGAGACTTATGATCGCTTTCGCGATCGCCTGATGTTCCCAATCGTCGACACACGTGGCAACGTCATTGCTTTTGGTGGTCGTATATTAGGGGACGGCAAGCCAAAATATCTGAACTCGCCTGAAACCGACATTTTTTCGAAAAGCCACAATCTTTATGGCCTTTATCAAGCCAAAGAAGATCTGCGCAAACAAACTGCTAAAGGCATATTGGTTGAAGGGTACATGGATGTGATTGCCCTGTATCAAGCTGGGTATCGCGGAGCAGTTGCGCCCTTGGGGACAGCCCTGACCCCCTCGCAGATACAACTGCTATGGCGCTACACGCCGGAGCCCATCATGTGCTTTGATGGCGACACCGCCGGCCAGACAGCCAGTTTCCGTGCTGCAGAGCGTGTCCTGCCAATTTTAAGACCGGGATTTTCTATCAACACTGCCTTGCTGCCTAAGGGAGAAGATCCCGATACGATGGTGCGATCCGGTGATACCACCGACTTTGAGAAATTGTTAAGTACCGCCCGCCCCTTGCAGGATATTTTGTGGGAAAAGGATGTTCTAAGCCAACCCATGAAAACCCCTGAGCAAAAAGCATTGGTAAGGCGCACTTTAATGGCGCAAGTGAAATTGATTGAAGATCCCTCGGTGCGGTTTTTGTATCAGCAAGAATTTGACCAGCGCTTTTTTCACCTATTTCGCAAGAATAAAGGGAAATCTGACACTTCCGCAGTTGGTGTGGGTATCCATACCCACATGAACAAACGAAAAGCCCAGATATATCTGTTGTTTGCAACATTAATTAATAATCCTCAGTTGATTGACAGCTGTGGGGAAGCTTTTACAGACATCGATTTGAATGATGAAAAGCTTGATATGGTGCGTGATTGTATTATATCTGAATTTATTTCGACTCCAGGCCTTGACAGCGAGGCATTGAGACACCACATCATTAAACAAGGAATGAATGATATTCTTTCTGAAATCCTGGACGAGGGTATCCTTGTGCATGGGTCGTTTGCACGCCCCAGCATGGATTTGGCAAAAGCCGAGCAAGGCTGGCAAGAAGTATGGCAAAATGTCATTGGTCAAAAAGCCTTAAACCAGGACCTAGAGCAGATGAGAGCGAACTTAAGCGCAGACCTAACACCCGAGGCATGGAACAAGTTTCAGCAACTGAAAACCCATGTCTTGAGAAAATAAAGGTTTTCGATAATTGCAAGATCGTTTATAACGTATTAACCTACACATTAGGATTTTAGTATGGCAAGAAAAGCAACCGCACAGATGACAGCAAAAACTCCCACCGATACGCCCTTGGACCCCGCATCCAACGATGTAAAGAAATCTATCCAAAAGCTGGTAAGTATTGGCAAGGAAACTGGGTACATTACCTATGATCAGCTGAACAAAGCATTACCGCAAGAGAAACTGTCTTCCGAGCAAATCGAAGATGCGATGGCAGCTCTTTCTGATATCGGTATTAATATCATCGAAAATGATGACAACACCGCGGATGCGGCTGAAGACGATACGCCATCAGATGTGAAAACCATCGATGACGAGGCAGCTCCTGCTGCTGAAGAAGCAGGTGAAGACACTGCCGGACGCTCTGATGACCCTGTGCGTATGTACCTGAAAGAGATGGGAAGTGTTGAGCTTTTGTCTCGTGAAGGGGAAATAAAGCTTGCCAAAAGCATTGAGCAAGGACAAGAGACAATGCTTACGTCTCTGTTCGACAGCCCTCTGACATACACTAATATGATGCGCTGGTACGAACACCTGCAAGATGGCAGCCTTATGTTGCGCGATATTATTGCCCTGGATTCTCTCTTTGGCGACCAATTTCAAAGCGACGAGGAAGGTGAAGAGTCGGAATCAGAAGAGGGTGTCGAAGCAAAAGAAGAGCAACCAAAAGACGATCAGGAAGCTGCTGCTGACAATAAGTCCGAGGATGGCGAAGAAGGCTCGCAAGAAGATGGCGAGAGCGAAGACGAAGAAGATGACAGCGCCAATGCATCTCTGGCTGAAATGGAAGAAGCCCTAATGCCGCAGGTTCTTGATACGTTTGCAGCTATCGCAAAAGCTTACAAGCCTTATACACAGCTGCTGAAAAAGCACGGCGAAGCTGTAACAGCTGGCAAAGCTTTGTCAAAAGCAGACCAAACTAAGTTTGATAAGCTTAAAGCTGAACTGCCAGAGCTTGCGCGCAGCATTCGCTTGAACAACAACCGTATTGACGAGCTGATTGACGAGCTTTACGGCCTGAACAGGCGCATTATGAACCGTGACAACACGGTTCTGCGCATTGCGACTGATCACGGCATTAAGCGTGATGACTTCCTAAAACAATACAACAAGCACGGCGATAAGCTAGGCTGGGTTAGCACTGTCAGCGATAAAGGCTGGAAAGATTTTGCTAAAAAGAAATCAGATGAGCTAACAACCGTTAACAATGAAATCGCTGAAGTTGTCGAGATGACCCAACTGCCGCTTTCTGAATTCCGCGGTATCGTGAATTCTGTTCAAAAAGGCGAGCGCGTTGCCTCTCGTGCAAAGAAAGAAATGATCGAGGCCAACTTGCGCCTTGTGATCTCGATTGCCAAAAAGTACACCAACCGTGGCCTACAGTTCCTAGACTTGATCCAGGAAGGTAACATTGGCTTGATGAAAGCGGTTGATAAATTTGAATACAAACGCGGATATAAGTTCTCGACTTATGCAACTTGGTGGATTCGCCAGGCGATCACCCGTTCGATTGCTGACCAAGCGCGTACAATCCGTATCCCAGTTCATATGATCGAGACGATCAACAAGCTTGTGCGCACATCTCGCCAGATGTTGCATGAATTCGGTCGCGAGCCCACACCGGAAGAACTCGCGAAAAAGCTGAATATGCCGCTGGAAAAAGTCCGCAAAGTCTTGAAGATCGCCAAAGAGCCGATCAGCCTAGAAACACCAATTGGTGACGAGGAAGATGGCCAGCTGGGTGACTTTATTGAAGACAAAAATGCTTTGATTCCAATCGATGCCGCTGTTCATGCGAACCTACGTGAGACAACCACCCGCGTATTGTCTTCCCTAACGGCAAGAGAAGAGCGCGTCTTGCGCATGCGCTTTGGTATCGGCATGAACACTGACCATACTTTGGAAGAAGTTGGACAACAGTTCTCGGTCACCCGTGAGCGCATCCGTCAGATCGAAGCCAAGGCCTTGCGGAAGCTAAAGCATCCAAGCCGCTCTCGTAAGTTGCGGACGTTCTTGGATAACTAAGGAATTAAGATGGGAGCCAGAGATATATCGATGACTCCCTCTTCTCCTCCTCAAGGACACCTTCAAGAAAAATATCTTGAACTATGCCAGAAAAAAGGCCTGACAGTTGATCCCAGGCAACAAGAAATCCTTAAGTCACTTGATACATTTAGGTTAGAGCTGCAATCTGGCAATAAAAAGCCATCCCTTTTGAAAAAGCTGCTGGGCAAAAAGCAACATCCTGATTCTTCCGCAGGTGTGTATATCTATGGCGATGTCGGCCGCGGCAAGACTTTCTTGATGGATCTGTTCTGTGAATCGATCGACTTCATGGACAAATGGCGTGTACACTTTCACACGTTCATGCAGTATTTACATCAGGAACGCAAGCGCTTGCGTGACAGTGGTGTAGAACACCCCCTGCCCGTCTTGATTGACCAGATTGCTAAAAAGTCACCTTTGCTGTGCTTTGATGAATTTCATGTAACAGATATTGCCGATGCAATGATCCTCAGCCGCCTTTTTAGATCTTTGCTAGAAAAAGGCGTTCGTGTTGTTGCCACCTCAAACTTCATGCCCAGCGGGCTGTATCCAGGTGGGCTGCACCGCGATCGTTTTGAGCCTTTCATCGAGCTGGTAGAAGAAAAGTTTGAAATCGTCAATCTTGATGGCCAAGTTGACTACAGGCAACAGCTACTAAGTGACTGCCCACGTTACTATTACCCTTTAAGTCCAAAATCCACTAATAAGATTCAAAGCTTGTTTGATGCTCTGTTGATGCAAACAAAACCCTGCGCTTACGAGCTGGAAGTAAACGGCAGGTTGCTGCATTTTGATCGCACCGGCAATGGAACAGCCTGGCTGACTTTTGACGAAGTCTGCGCCCAACCTTTAGCAGCATCCGACTATATCGCCCTATCGCAAGCTTTCAACACTATCATTTTGACACATGTCCCTGTCATGGATGAAGATCTTCATAATGAAGCCAAGCGCTTTATAACCATGATTGACGTCCTGTATGACAGCGGCACCAATCTTATCATCGGAGCAGAAGCAGCCCCAGGAGGGCTGTATTCAGGCGAACGCCATGCTGAAATCTTTGAGCGGACGATCTCAAGATTGCAAGAAATGACAGGCGTTAAACGCTAATTCAGTATGTATATCTATCAACACTTAGGCTAGATTTTGTCGTGCATAAACACTAAAATATAGCAGGGAAATTTAGCCTAATAAAACATTCAAAGACCATTCCCCCGTACTCCGACGCTCCGGGCTTTATGCCCGGAGTCCACCAACCCCCGAGATTCGGAA
>JBMYXZ010000040.1:0-12800 GCA_049608925.1 Alphaproteobacteria bacterium
AACCCACTGATCCATCACATCGCGATTACTGCGTAGGCGCTCGGTTAGCTTCAAAATTCTATCGGTCGTTAGGCCCTCGGGCTTCAGTTCCCGTAGAATTTTGCGAATGCGAACGCGCGTGTAATCTTCCTTTTGGTTGCTGGGGTCCTCTATCCAGGAAACACCCTTTTGGCGCAGACACGATATCAACTCTTCTTTAGGTGTTGAAAGCAAAGGGCGAATGATTTTAATGCCCTTGATATAAGACGATGGAGCCATCGCCGCCAAGCCGTCCAATCCGCTGCCGCGGCACAATCTGTGAATAAAGGTTTCTGCCTGGTCATCAGCGTGATGCGCCAATGCCAATATGTCGATATCATGTGCTTTGCACCAGTCGGTCATAAGGGTATAGCGTGCTTCGCGGGCTTGCTCTTGTATCCCACTTTTGGGTTTTTCATCCGTCCAAGTCAGAATGTGGTGGGGGATGCCCAGTTGGGTCATCCAGCCTGCAACGGTTTCTGCTTCTTGCCGAGATTCTGGACGGAGACCATGATCAACAGTCAAAGCAGTCAATGAGCCATTGTGTTGGTCTTTTAACTTATGCAGCAAGGCGATGCTATCGGCACCGCCCGAGACTGCAACAGCAATGGCTTTAGTTGATTCGATAGATGCTGGCATCATCCGGTAAGTTGACTATCCAATCTGCTGGCCTGCTCGCGGATGCTGGGCGGCGCCCATGGGAATTCTTTTTTAAGCTGTGCAAGCGTCACTTTAGCATCGCGACCTTTGCCAATATTCTTCAAGGACATTGCTAGCTTTAGCATGATCTCTGGCGCTTTTGACTTGGCCTGTTCGCCATGCGCCATGGATTTATGCTGTTGATAGGCGCCGTATGCCTGGCCGAATTCGCTTGCAGCGGTTTTAAAGTCACCCCGAACAAAGTAAATTTCAGCCAGCCAAAAGCGTGCATTTACAAATAATGAATCATTTGGGTGTGCCTGAATGAACTCGCGAAACGCTTGTTCAGCTGCGTGGAACTGGCCTTCTTGCATCAAACCATAGGCGTGATTGTAAAGCTCGGACCCTGTGCGTCCTGAAGCCATAGGCGTGTTTTTAAAGCCTGTTGGTTGAAAGGCTGTGTTGGGTTGAGACGGTTGTGGTGGAATGTTTGCACTCGCCTGCGGGGCAGGGGCAGCAGGCTGGCTTTTCATCTGGCGCTGCAGTTCCCGAATCTCAAGGCCAAGCTGTTCAACTTTGCCTGTCAATTCGCGGACTTGGTCGTTTAATTGGCGGTTTTCGTCTTGAATCTGCATAATCAAGTCGCTTTGGACATTTGCCATCGCTGGGAAGGCTGACAATCCTGCAACAATAAGCATCATAAATTTGCGCATGTTTAAATCCTTTGAAATATATTCTGCAGCCAGACTACACTAAGTATTGTAATTTTTCCAGGGAGAACACGATGCAATCTTCAGTAAGAAATTTATTGATAATACTTTGCCTATCTTTAATTGCCGTTAATTCAGATGCAAGTAGACGTATTATCCTTTTGGAGAGTATCCAAGAATCAGCGCGAAGAAACTTGTCTATGTATGCAGGTAAGTTAAAAGCAACCGTTAAGCGTAACCATCGATATCCGCGGGCACGTAGGAAAGGAAAGTCCTATTTTCATGAGAGATATTTGAAAAAAAATTGTGTTTTTGTATTGGCTGAGAAAGTACTTGTGGAGGGGGAAATAGAAGTCTCCCCCTACACTGAACAGACGGTATTTTCTCGAGCAAATCTAGGTGAGGAAGTCGGTATTGTCTTAAGAGAATTTGATGACTTTGACCCACCCATTATTGTTGATCAAACGTCCAATTGGATAGAGCTAAAGATCATGCAGGACCAAAATGGCGAATGGTGGCCAAGGTCTATGTACCCAGGACTTCCTTCCGGCTTTGATCCCAAAAAATGTTGGGATTAAAAGACACTGCCTAAGACACCATTGCCAAAGCTGTCTTGCTTGCTATTTGCTTTATCCTTCTTTGGGCCTCCAAATTTCGGATTGAAAGCGATTTCTCCAACTGTTTTAAATACCAACCTGAATAGCACCGATGTTGTTGGTTTAATGGTGCTATCTTTAAACAGACTTCTGCCAATGACAGTTTGGAACTGAAAGCATTCGTCATCATACAAAAGGCCGCCTGATGCAGACAGTAGACTCTGCTTGTTTTCTTCAATTTCAAAGGTTGACTGGCCGTGGATGGTCCAACCCTTGGTGAAATTACTGCTGGCACCAAAAATTAATTGCTTTCCGGTGTTGCCACGTGATTCACCCACATATCTTGGCAATTGAATGTAATCTATCTTTAGTTTTAGCTCGGGTGGACCGAATGAGGTTTTTACTTCTTGCCTGCGGGGCTTCAGTTTATTTTCATCAAAGCGGAACAAATAACTAAGGTCAAAATATTTCCCTGCAAGCAAAGTTGCACGCCCAACGTAATCAGAAGTGGATTTTTCAAATCCACTTGAATCCAGAGATTCATCTGGTGTTCTAAGGCTATAGGTCTGCCCTAGATAGATTTTTAGCTGCAGATCTTCATTTGTTTGGGCATCGATGTTGATACCATAGTTAATGCGGCTGCCATCATCAATTCGGTCAAGGCCAGGGAAGCGAGAGTCCTGCATTAGGGCAATATCCGTCGGCTCTAAAATGATACTGTCTTCGTTGGGGAAGCATTTCTGTTCATGATTTGGGGCAAGAACAAGTGAGGCTTGGGGTTCAATAACCACATGCCCGTCTTTACCGGTGTTTATAAACGGGAAGCGCCAGCCCAAAATTGCTTGTGGAAAAACACGACCGCGGGTTGAGTCAATCCCTGTGCCAGCAGTAGGGGTGGCGGTAAACGTATCCATCGGAATGAAAGTAGGAGATTTAACAAAATCCTCCATATGGTACAAATCGCCTCTTAGAGATAGGTCGATAGTATACACATCTCCCAATGGGGAATGCAGTGGTAGGTGAAAACCGCCTTTGGTACTTAGCCTTTGAACATCTGTACCTTTTCTACGCGTCAGTACGGCCAGGTTGGTATCAAGACTCCAGCGACACCCATAAGCCCCTGGCTTTGTTAGCAAGTTGACATCAATCAGAGGAGCAACCGTTGGGGTTGGTCCTTGGCGATCGGTCGCGCGTAGCCCTTGATAGAACAAGGATTGCGCATGGTAATAATTACGGCCATAAAAGCCCTCGATGAAGGCCCGGCTTGTAAGGATGTTGTCCGACAAATTACCGTGGAAAGGAATATGCCTAAAGTATGTTTTATCGCCCACGCGAACAACTTTGGCACCACCACGCCAATTCTTGTTCATGCTGATATTCATTTCGCTGTCGATGTGCCAACGATCAATAGTCTCATCAACTTCTTTCGTTTCAGTAACCCCTGTAGCGTTTGTTACGCGACGCGTTTTTTTGACCTCTCCGCGGCCATAGCTACCCCTTAGCTGTAAAACACCAGCACCAAAATGCTGGCGATATTTAGCGCCCAGGTAATTACCTCCTTTGGTGGTAAATATGGGGCGCAGGAATAAATCAATGTTGTCATTTATGACGAAATAAACTGGCTGTACATATATGAATCCAGCTTGATCACTACCGCCTATAGAAGGCGCTAGAATACCAGATTTACGCTTAACCGTTGGATCTGGGTGTGACATATAAGGCATGTAAAAAACCGGAACGTATTTAAACTTTAGGATAGCATCCGTGTAGCGTACTTCTTTATCTTCTTCATCCCAATGAATAGTTTGTGCTTCCAGCCGCCAGAGAGGATCATGATTTAGATCCTCTTTACAGACTTTGCAGGCCGTATAGGCCGCGCGATCCATGATGGTAAGGTTGCCATCAACACGTTTACCTGACACGGCCGCAAATTTTGCATCATCGTTCATCAGAACACGGATGTGATTAATAATCCCGTCACGAAAATCACCCGTGATCTCGACATAATTTCCAAAGACGACTTCTCCATTGGGGTAGAATAATTCTACATTGCCTGAGGCCGTTATGACGTCAATAGGCTGGTTATAGTTAACAACATCTGCCTTCAGCTGATAGTCGTCTTGAATAATGACCACATTTCCGCGGGCAACAACCATTCCTGTTTCATGATTGCGTTGAAATTGATCTGCATGCATTACAACAGGCTTATCTTTGTCCAAGCCCTTGCGCACAGCTTCTCCCGTTTGTGTGAAAACCAAGAAAGATAATACGAATAATAGTGCTCTGATCATATAATTAACTGTCTTCCTGATGGATCAATATTCCAAGGCCAACTAATGTTGCTATCATTGCCGGGGCCCACGCCGCCATAGTCACTGGCAGGTATGATGACTGACCCAGGGCTATAGTGACATCGCGCATGATGTATACAATAAAGCCCATTGCCGTGCCAAGGGCCACCAGCAGCACGGTACCGCCCTGCCTGATGGGCTTAAGAGAACATGTCGCAGCTAGCAATATCATGCCTATAAAAAGCAGGACATTCGACAAAATTGTCTGCCAATGCATTTCATATCGGATCGAGGATAGCCCGGATCTGTCCAGAATTTTAATATAAGGCGGCAGCTTCCAAAAAGACATGGTTTCAGGCGGGCTGTGGTTGTCCTGAATGTGCTTCAAGGAAAGCTCTGACTTTAGAGAAAGTTGCTCGTGATATTCCGGTTGTTGGTTCGCTGTTGTTTGCCATACGTCGCGCAACTTTATGCCTTCTGGGACAAAGGTAGCGCCAAGAGCATCAAAGCGCGTTAAAAACTTGTCATTTTGATCTAGCACAATAACATTGATGTCATACATCTGTTTCTTTTCGAGCGAGACTTGGCCAATGCGAATAACGTAGGCGTTTTTCCCATCTACCTGGCGTAGCCAAATTCCGCCATTTGAGATTGCAATGCCACCTTTGTTTCCATGGAAATATTCGCTGTTAAGCGAGCGATATTTGGTCATCATGGAGGCTGTAATCGAATCAAACACTGTCACATTTAGCAGGCCAATCAGGCAAGCGCTGCCAATAAGCGGAATCAGCAACTGCCAAATTGAGACGCCTGCTGCTTTCGAGACAACTATCTCGTTGGTGCGATTCAGTCTCCACAGTGCAAACATGGAAGAAAATAACATAATGAATGGCAGCAGTTTTTGCAGCAAGTATGGCAATTGTAACAGGACCATCTGGGTCACAATATCAATGGTAATGTGCGGCTTTGAGGCAGATCGGCGCATCGTTTCTGAAAAATCAAACAACAAGATTAACATGGCCACGCCTAACATGAAGACGCCAAACCAGGTTACAAAATTTTTGGCAAAATAGCGTGAGAGTGTCCAAGAAAATCTCATGATACTCTCCTGAAGAACTTCATCATTGTTCCGCTCATAACGGTAACGGGAAGGATAATTGCCAGCAACATAATAGTGTAGGCCACGGGCAGGGCAACGATAACGCGCTCTGATAAGTTCAGCAGTCCCATAATGGATGCCTGCAGGCAGCAGGCCAAGACAGCAATCGCGCCCATGCGTTTTGTGCGGCGCCTGCGGTTGATGTCGCCAAACAGGATTATGGCTAGACCGATTAAGGTGAATGCCAAGACATAAAGCGGGCTTAGTAAGCGACTGTGTGCTTCGGATCTTAATTTGCGTTGCTGTTGCAAGGTTAAGTTTGGATCGGGTGGGGCAAAGAGCTCGTCAATTGTGTATTCATGGGGTTTGCGAAAACGTCCAGTTGTGGACACGGCAATATCGCCCAAATCGACAGTGTATTGATCAAAGTACAAAACAGATGGTGTCCCTGTGCGCGCACTTCTTTCATGACGGGCACCGTCGAACAGGACAATCTGCACTTCGCCTTTTTCATTTTCAAGAATTGATCCTTCAGCCGCAGTGATACTGAAGGGCTTGGTTGGATCTGAACGATCGTGTATTAAAATGCCACTGATTTCTTTCAGGCCATTGCGCTTGCGCACATAAACTGTACGCCCACTGATAGTTGTGAACTCGCCTTCTTGCAGCATGCCTGCCGTTACCGTGTTGCGGATTTGATGCTGCATGTCTCGCATGCTGCTGTAGGACTTGGGCAGCACAAACATATGCATGGCAAACAAGCCTGCTGTCAGGAACAGCCCAAGCGCTAGCGGGGCTTTGGCTAGCTGCCAGTTGCTAAGTCCTGATGACCGCATGACAATAAGTTCGTTATCAGCGATAAGACGATTGTAGACGAACATCAGCGATACAAGTACAGCACCTGGTAGGACAATACTAACCAAGTCAGGCAGCAAGAATATTATCAAATAGAAAAAAGTACTTGCTGGCAAGCCCTTGTTGATTATACCATCCACGAAGCGTAATGACTGGGTAAGCCATACGGCACCTGTCAAAACGAAGGTAACGAATAGCGTCGTAAAAGTAAGCTGACGTAAAATATAACTTGTAATCTTAAGCATGGTCGGCATTATAGACGAGGCATAGCAAAAAATGCTAATACTTTTATAATAAATTTTGACCGAGTTAGTGAGAATTAGATGAGATTAATATCATACATACTTTTTATCGTAACAATTGGTGCTTTTTCTGCGCCGGTATCGGCCGCTTTGAAGGCCTCTAAGATTGTTGCAGTTGTTAACGATTCCAGCATTCTACAGTCACAAATTGATGACCGCAGTCGTTTGGTTTTGGCGTCCTCTGGCAGGAAAATCACGCCTAAGAATATGGCAGAAGTCCGCGAAGATGTGTTGCAGCTGCTAATTGATGAAGAAATTAAGCTTGGCCTTCAGCGCAAGTACGAGATCTCAATTCCAGAATCGGACATTGAAAACTCATACGCGGATTTGGAACACCAGAATGGTATGGCTAAGGGCGAGCTCGATAAGTTCTTAAAGCGTCATAATATCTCGCGTGCTTCTATGCTAAAGCAGATAAAGGCAAATATTATTTGGCAGGCTTATGTAAACGAGAAGTTCCCACAGTTGGTGAAGGTTGAAGATGCAGAAATCAACCGTGCTGTGTCAGAAGTCGAGCGTGGCCGTGATGAAGATCAATACTTGTTGGCTGAAATCATGGTGCCGTTTGGCAATCACAAAAGCGAGTCGGAAGTTAAGTCTCAGATTCAGTCTGCACACGCAAAATTGAAAAAAGGTGCGCACTTCCAGGATGTAGCGCAGCAATTCTCTGAGTCTGCAACAGCTGCACGAGGTGGTGATATCGGATGGATGTCTCTTAATCGCATGGATAAAGAACTGCAGGCAGCTGTTAAAGGTCTGAAGAATGGCCAATTCACCAGTCCAATCCGCACAGCCAAGGGATACATGATCGTTATGCGTCGTGACCGCCATGAAGCAGGCAGCATTGGGGCTTCAAAGTCCTTCATCACCTTCCGTCAAGCTTTGGTTCCTTTTCCAGAAGAGCAAACAGAATACGAGATGGATCGCCGCTATCGCCTAGCATTGGATATTAAGTATCGTGGTAAAACGTGCCGTGCTTTTGAGCGTGTGACAAATGAAATCCCTGGGGCGAAGTTCAAAGAAATCGCTGGTATGCCTACCAGTGAGCTACATCCCGAGCTGCGCAAGCTGCTGGGCAAACTTGGCAAAGGCGAGGTGACAGACCCCATTGGAACGCAGGCTGGATTTATGTTGTTTACAGTATGTGACCGCCAGACGGTAACGCCTCAGCTTCCATCTCGTGATCAACTGCAAGCACGGTTGAAGAACGAGCGCGTTGCGCAAATTGGCCAGGGAGAACTGCGCCGCATGCGTCAAGAGTCAACTATCGAGATTCGGGCTTAAGTCCAGTATCAATAGGAGAGCTGGTGATGTCAGATGATCTGCCAAAACTGCGAGATCTTATCAGGCAGCACCAGCTTCAACCCACGAAAAAGCTTGGTCAACATTTCCTGTTAGACCAGAATTTAACAGATAAAATTGTGCGATACGCCGGAGATCTTTCGCAGACCACGGTGATAGAAATTGGCCCCGGCCCTGGCGGTCTAACCCGTAGCCTGCTGCAATCTAATGCCAAGAAGGTCATTGCAATTGAGAGGGACAACAGGTGTTTGCCGCTGCTGCAGCCTTTGCTGGATCATTATTCAGACCGTTTTAAGCTGGTGCAAGCAGATGCGCTGCAAGTGGCTATTGAGGATCATGCTTCTGGTCCTATGCAGATTATTGCGAACTTGCCTTATAATATTTCTACTGAATTGTTGTTCCACTGGATGCCGATATTTCCCAAGATTGATCAGATGATTTTGATGTTCCAAAAGGAAGTGTCTAACCGTTTGTCTGCGGCACCTAATTCCTCTAGCTATGGTAAGCTTAGTGTTATGATACAGGCTGTGGCTCAGGTAGAAGATTTGTTTGATGTGCCAGCTGCTGCCTTTACGCCGCCGCCTAAAGTGGTCTCGACGGTGTCCAAGATTGTGCCGCACAAAAATCCGCCCGCTGCTGATCTGCTTAAAGCGCTTGAAAAAATTACGCGCGCAGGGTTTGGCCAGCGCCGGAAAATGCTGCGCTCTAGCCTTAAATCGCTGGGGATTGGAAAAGAGTTGCTTGCGCGTGTTGGCGTGTCTGAAACAGCGCGTGCAGAAGATTTATCAGTGGAGACGTATTTATCCTTGGCGGGGGTATGGATTGCCTCGGGTGAATCGTGCTAAAATACTGCCAGTATATTGATTAGCATTTTCGAGGATCGTAATGGCAGGCCATTCCCAATTTAAAAACATTATGCACCGCAAAAAGGCGCAGGACGCTAAGCGGGCAAAAGTCTTTACTAAGCTTATTCGCGAGCTGACAGTTGCTGCGAAAATCAGTCCCGATCCTGACTCTAATCCTCGATTGCGCTCGGCTATTTCTGCCTCTCGAGCCGCAAACATGCCAAAAGATACAATGGAACGCGCCATTAAAAAGGGTGCTGGTGGTGATGATGATACGAACTACGAAGAAATCCGTTATGAAGGATATGGCCCAGCTGGTGTTGCAGTAATTGTTGAGACGTTGACGGACAATCGCAACCGTACGGCTTCGGAAGTGCGTTCTGCATTCAGCAAGTATGGCGGCAACCTTGGTGAGACCAACAGTGTTACGTTTATGTTCGATCGTGTGGGGGTTATCACCTTTCCAGTGGATGTCGCATCAGCTGAGGCAATGTTTGAAGCAGCACTTGAGGCAGGCGCCAGTGATGTGGAATCCGGAGAGGGCTTGCACGAAATTCGCACAGAGTCTGATCAGCTGATGGCCGTGCGCGATGAGCTGGTGAAAGCATATGGAGATCCAGAGTCCGCCCGTCTTACGTGGCAGCCAAAATCAACTTCTCCGTTAGATGCAGCGCAGGCTGAAACACTGTTTAAGTTACTGGAAGTCTTGGAAGACAATGACGATGTTCAGCAAGTCTCAGCGAACTTTGAAGTGTCAGAAGACGTTCTTTCTGCTTTAAACTCCTGATCTTTGGAAGGGTATTACATTGTCTCAAACCCGCATCATTGGCTTAGATCCTGGATTGCGATTTACAGGGTGGGGTGTAATTGATGTGGCAGGAACTCGGCTGATACCAGTAGCACATGGAGTGGTGTCACCCCCTCAGAAAGAGTCGATGGCCGAACGTCTCAGCTATCTATTTTCTCACTTAAAAGAAGTTATAAAAACCCATCAACCGCAAGAATCAGCAGTTGAAGAGACTTTTGTGAACAAGAACCCTGCGAGCACTTTAAAGTTAGGGCAAGCACGTGGTGTTGTCCTATTGACACCGGCGTTTTTAAATGTTCCCGTAGCAGAGTATTCAGCCAACCAAATTAAAAAGTCCGTGGTTGGCGCAGGCCATGCAAGCAAGGAGCAAGTCATCACTATGATTCAACATATTATGCCAACTGCCGGCACGTTGACCTCAGATGCAGCCGATGCAATGGCTGTTGCGGTGTGCCATGCTCATCACAGGATGACTCAGCAAAAATGGCAAGCAGCGGGAGGATCGCAATGATTGCAAAGCTATGGGGATGCCTGGATAGCGTGATTGATCAAACCGTGCTGCTAAACGTGCAGGGTGTTGGGTATCAACTAAGCTGTTCACGTAAAACTATCGATGCGCTGCCCGACAAAGGTGCTGACGTGGCCCTTTGTGCGGAAATGATCGTGCGCCAAGACTTGATACAGCTGTATGGGTTTTACACAGAAGCTGAAAAGCAGTGCTTTAAAGTCTTACTGTCGGTTCAAGGTGTTGGTATGAAGGCAGCACTGGCGATTTTGTCCGTCCTGTCACCAGAAGATCTTGCACGGGCAATCTCTGCGCAAGATAAAGCCTGGATTGCAACGGCTGATGGTGTAGGACCGAAGTTGGCGGCACGTGTTGTAAACGAGCTGAAGGATAAAGTATCCAGCCTGCCGGTAACATTGGCTGATGTGTCAACTTTGCCATCTTCAGCTCCTAACATGACATCATATCATGAAGAGGCCGTATCAGCCTTGATTCAACTGGGGTATCGCCGACAGGAAGCCGTTAAGGCAGTGACATCTATCAATGATGCGGGCTCGATCGAGGAAATGATTCGTATGGGCTTGGCAAATCTCTCGAGGGCCTCATGACGGAAGAGCGTTTAATTTCTCCACAGCCACAAGCGGAAGACATCACGGAAAAATCTCTGCGCCCGGAATATCTGCGAGAGTTTATTGGTCAAGAGCAAGGCAAGGCGAACCTGCAGATCTTTATCGAAGCAGCACGTAGGCGTGAAGAAGCTATGGATCACACGTTGCTTTATGGCCCGCCGGGTTTGGGTAAGACGACATTAGCGCAGATTATCGCAAAAGAATTAGGGGTTGGTTTTCGTGCAACGTCGGGGCCAGTGCTGTCTAAAGCAGGCGACTTAGCGGCCATTCTGACTAACTTGCAACCCAGAGATGTCCTGTTTATAGATGAAATACACCGCTTAAATCCCGTGGTTGAGGAGATTTTATACCCTGCCATGGAAGATTATAAGATCGACATAATCATTGGCGAAGGCCCTGCTGCGCGCTCTGTGCAGATTGATTTACCGCCGTTTACATTGGTTGCGGCAACCACTCGTTCCGGGCTGATCACAGCCCCTTTGCGCGATCGCTTTGGGATTCCAGTGCGGCTGAATTTTTATACACATGACGAGCTTGGCTTTATTGTGCGCAGATCTGCTGAACTATTGAATATGGTTATGTCTGATGATGGTGCGGTTGAAATCGCCCGCAGGTCTAGGGGGACCCCGCGTATTGCAGGCCGTCTGTTGCGCCGCGTGCGAGACTTTGCCATGGTATCGGGTGCAGAGACTGTAGACAAAACCATTGCTGACACAGCCCTACGCCGATTAGAAGTTGATGACAAGGGGCTTGATGCCATGGACAGAAGGTACCTTGACAGCATCGCCAAACATTATCACGGTGGACCTGTTGGGGTGGATAACCTGGCAGCCGTATTGTCAGAACAACGTGATGTCATCGAGGATGTGATCGAGCCATATCTTATCCAGCAAGGCTTGCTGCAGCGAACACCTCGGGGGCGTGTTTTGACCACCGAGGCCTATACGTACTTGGGCCTTACGCCCAATACCCAACCTGATTTACTAGAGACGATTGATGACAGCGCCCTTGCCTCGTAGCCATGAATGCCCCATTCGCGTTTACATTCCTGATACTGACTATGGCAATGTTGTTCATCACCCAACATTTTTAATCTATGCCGAGCGTGCCCGCACTGAGATGTTGCGAGACGTTGGGATTCACCAATCGTCTTTGAAAAAAGATCATGGGTTTATGTTCGTGGTCAGCAAAGCAGAGCTAGTTTACAAGGCCTCAGCGCGTCTTGACGATTTGCTGATGGTTAGCACAGTTGTAGACGAATATTCGAAAGTGCGCATGCGCTTTACACAAATAATTAAACGAGATGATCTGATCTTGGCAGAGGTCAAAGTCGAAGTCGCTGCAATCAGTGAGGCTGGCAAGCCTGCTAGGATGCCGCAATCATTCTTGGATTCTCTAGCACACTATTTACCGAGGTAGCACATGGATAAACAGGCTCATTGGAAAGATGTTGGCGAGCGCCTCGATTGGATCAAGCCCTTTACCAAAGTGCAAAATACGTCCTATGATTTACAGGATTTTCGCATCCGGTGGTATGAAGACGGCACGCTGAATGCTTGCCAGAATTGCCTGGACCGTCACCTTGAAAAACGCGCCGATAAGACAGCCATTATTTGGGAGCCAGATAACCCCTCTCAAGACTCTGTAAAGCTAACATATCGGCAGCTTCATGATCGAGTCTGTAAAGTAGCTAGCGGCCTTGAGAAGTTGGGCGTCAGAAAAGGTGATACGGTTACGATTTACATGCCAATGATCCCTGAAGTCGTTATTGCGATGTTGGCATGCGTGCGCATCGGAGCCGTCCATTCAGTCGTATTTGGTGGGTTTTCAGCTGAGTCTTTGGCCCATCGCATTGAAGACTGTGGCTCGAAGGTTTTGATTGCAGCTGATGTAGGAATGCGTGGCGGTAAGGAGATACCTCTCAAGCAAACGGTTGATGAGGCCCTAGAGATGGCGCCGGTTGAAACCGTGATTGTGCATCAATACAGTGGCGATAAACCAATGCAAGCTGGCCGAGATGTCTGGTTTCATGATGTTGAAGCTAGCGGTGTCACGGACCATCAGCCTGTTGAAGTCGGGGCTGAAGACTCTATGTTCGTACTGTATACTTCTGGTTCTACCGGAAAACCTAAAGGTATGGTTCATACTTGTGGAGGTTATATGGTGTATACGGCCTATACTTTTAAAAATGTCTTTCAATA
>JBMYXZ010000041.1:0-12294 GCA_049608925.1 Alphaproteobacteria bacterium
TAAGGATAAACTTGGATTTCCAGGCCCTGAAAAAACATGGCTGAAAAAGGCTTTTAACATTGACGTGAGTGGGCCATTTTCAAAGAAATTTCGCCAACTGACTGTAAGAAAATGGCGAGAAGTGTGCTTGGGAAGTGTTGAGGCCAATATTCAGAAAGCCAGCTGACTTTATGCCATAAATTTCTTAGCTAGAAAGGCATAATTACAATTTGAGATCACAAAATCTTTACCAGATTTAATATCTATATGCACGTTTGACAGCTCTAAAACAGCCCTTGCAACTGCCTCACTATTACCAGGTGGCACAACAACCCCACATTTTTGTTGGGATATCAGATTATTTGAATTTGGCACTGCGGCTACAATGGGCTTGCCCGCCATCATATAATCATACATCTTGTTCAAGCTGATACCGTATTTATATAGCTCGTGGTCATTGAGGCCGAAATACAAAGCATCCATTTGATGCAGGAAAGCAGGAATAGACTGCTTTGAAATTGGGTCGAGGAAAAATATATTACGTGACTCCAATCCATCTGCTCTTTGCTGCAGCGATTTCTTTTCAGGACCATCTCCCAGTATGACAATTGCGACTTTTTTGTGCGCTAATGCTGGTGCTGCTGCTATCAAACTTTCAAGTTGATTGCCAAGATTGACATGTCCTGCATATCCCACCAAGAAATCATAGTCAGCCTTGATTTGACCTACGCTGTCTTCAGTGGGTTTGGGCAAAGGCTGAATGTTTTCTTCAGCCCAGTCAGCCAGATTTACGCCGTTGGGGATATGACGATAATCTTCTTCCTGCACACCAAATTGCTGAACATACTCGTACGCATTGGGTAGTATTGAAACCACCTTATCAGCAATGCGATAAACACAGCTTTCCACAAGCTTTAAGAATAAAATAAAGGGGTTATAAGGGCTTAAATTTCCCAGCAGTTGCGGAGACAGCGGCCAGATGTCATGCAGTTCAAATATGATTTTCACAGGCTTCTTGGACAGCTTTTTATACAGCCATGCAGGAAAAATATCCATCATATAGACTGTCGAAGCAATGATGGTGTCGGGCTGTGACGCCGACATGATCTTACGCGTATTGAAAAGCAATTGCCATATGAAGACAAACATAGACATAATGCGCTGCAGGCCATTGCCTTGATAGCGCATCCCTGGGAGCCATAGATATTGAATACCCTCTATGGTTTCCTGATCTGCTGCTGGTTGTTTTTGCCTAAGGTGCGAATAGCGAGACCCCACCACCGTTACATTATGTCCATCCTTTACCCATTCGCGCCCTAAGTAATGTGGCCTAAAAGACCTGCCATAACTTAAGGAACCCGCGTAATGGTCTAGGTAAAGGATGTTCACGTGATCTCGACCAGCCTTTCATCAATAACTTGATATTTTCTGTCTTCTCGAGGGCAAACGAGGGAGTCATCCATGATTTCACCAGCATGGGAAACCCAACCGATCTGCTTTGCTGGCACCCCAACCACAAGAGCATGAGGCTTAACGTCTTTCGTCACGACCGCACCAGCCCCTATCAAAGCATACTCACCAACAGAATTGCCACAGACGATCGTTGCATTTGCCCCGATGGTCGCGCCCTTCTTAATGCGCGTTTCAAGGTATTCGTCCTTGCGCTGCACATGAGAACGAGGATTATAAACATTTGTAAACACGCATGATGGTCCACAAAACACATCATCTTCAAGGTAGACATCGTCATATATCGAGACATTGTTTTGAACACGCACACCGTTTCCAAGGGCCACGCGGCTACCGACATATACATTTTGCCCTAGGCTGCAATCTTCGCCTATCTTAGCTCCAGAACTTACATGCACCCAGTGCCAGACTTTGGAATTTGCTCCAATCTCTGCACCTTCATCAACAATTGCAGTTTCATGTTTAAAAAATTCAGCCATAAAATATCCTTAAAAATTAACCACAGTTTTTTGCGCGCTAGAGTCATTAATAGCCTGCAAAAGCTCTAGTGACTTTAAGCCCTCAATACCAGTCAACAATGCCTCGTTACCATCCAGTGCATCTGCAACATCTTCATAAAGACGCCCATGCCCTGCAGGGATTGCTGAATAAGATGGGCAGTGGTTATTTCTGATATCAGTATCTTCAGGTTTTTCTTCAGAAAATTCCCAATGAAGAATATCGTTCATGCCAGGACCACCGATTTTCATCGTGCCTTTTTCGCCTAAAATCGTCATCGAGCTTTCAAAGTTCTTGTTGTAAGAAAGCATGGTCACATTCAAGTTACCTACAATTCCATTGTCCCATTCGAAGGTGGATATGCCCGTGTCTTCCGTTTCAATGGAACGTGCTAATGTCTTTAGATTCGCATATACAGACCGAGGTTTTCCGCCAGCAAACCACTGCATAAGATCAACGAAGTGGCTTGCCTGAGTAACATAGGCACCACCATCCATTGCGCGGGTTCCATGCCAGGGAACTTGGTTGTAATAATCATCGTTTCTGTTCCAGAAAACGTTAGCAGTAATCATATAAATTTGACCAAACCGCCCCTGATCGATCGCATTCTTGATAACTTGGATTTTGTCGTTATAGCGCAGTTGATGAGAAACAAACAGCTGCACTTCCTTTTCACGACAATGATTCACCGCCCGTTGGCCTTCTTCCAAGGTAATGGCAATCGGCTTGTCGGTCACAACAGAAATCCCATGATCAGCTACCTGACAGATATGGTCTGCATGCAACCCGTTAGGAGTCGCAATAGTTACAATATCCAGATCTTCGCTTGTAAGCATTTCTTGCATATCTGTATAGGCTTTAGCGCCCACCTTCTGGGCCGCAGCGGTTGCACGATCCTGGTTCAGATCACAAACGGCTTGCACAGTAATGCGGTCTTTTAGATTTTCCAGTGCTGCAAAGTGCTTTTCTGAAATCTTACCGCAGCCAATAAAACCAAGCTTAATAGTCTTCATATGTACTCTCGAATCAAAATGGGGTTTTTTATTTGCTATGAATGTACAAGAGAATTCAGAAAATTTACAGTGAATAATGACTATTACTGTGCTATGCCGACATGTAAGGTATGAAATTATATGGAATCATAGTGAACCTGGCTCTATATCAACCAGAAATTCCACAAAATGTTGGCACTCTTTTGCGACTAGGTGCATGCATGGGGGTGGGAATTGACATTATCGAGCCATGTGGATTTCTGTTCAGTGATCGCCGGCTTAAGCGCTCTGGCATGGACTATGTGGATCAAGCACAGCTAACGCGTCATCTAAATTGGGATAGCTTCAAAGAGTCGGCCACAGGTAAGCGCATCATCTTACTAACGCCACACACCGACGACATATATACAGATGTTGCATTTAAATCAGATGACATTATCATGGTGGGGCGCGAAAGCGACGGTGTCCCTGATGATGTTGCACATGATGCAACGATGCGCGTCAAGATTCCCATGCGTCATCAGTGTCGGTCGCTAAATGTTGCAACGGCGGCAGCCATGGTCATAGGCGAAGCCGTTAGACAAACACAGGATTAAAGTCATGTACCAAAGCACTCCAGAACAACAACAAACAGCTGCGGCTTGGTTTGCCGAGCTTCAAAAAAGCATTTGTGCAACCTTTGAGCAAATCGAGCAAGAGTATGAATGCTCGGAAGGACTAGCGGCTGGAAAATTCACTTTTTCCCCTTGGGAACGTGATGGCGGTGGCGGCGGAACCATGAGCGTGATGCGTGGCCGTGTATTTGAAAAAGTAGGCGTCAATATTTCAACAGTGCACGGTGAATTTCCACCAGAATTCGCAAAAAATATTCCGGGAGCTGATGAAAACCCTCACTTCTGGGCATCGGGCATATCCTTGGTTGCCCATATGCGATCACCGCTGGTCCCTGCTGTGCATATGAACACGCGTCATATCGTCACGCAACAGTCTTGGTTTGGTGGCGGCACTGACCTGACACCTTATTATCCTTTTGAAGAAGATACCCAGGATTTTCATAATACTTTGAAAAACACTTGTGACGCCCACGATCCTGCCTACTACCCAAAATATAAGGAATGGTGCGACAAATACTTTTTCTTGCCGCATAGAAACGAGCCTCGCGGTATCGGAGGCATATTTTATGACAATCTGAATACGGGTTCATGGGAAAACGACTTTGGCTTCACCCAAGATGTTGGTAAAGCCTTTTTGGGCGTATATCCGCGTATTGTCCGCAAGCGCATGAATACCCCTTGGACAGATGAACAACGCAAACATCAACTGCAACGCCGGGGGCGCTATGTGGAATTCAACCTGATTCACGACCGCGGCACACTGTTTGGGCTGAAAACAGGTGGCAATATTGATGCTATCTTGATGTCTATGCCCCCTACTGTGGAATGGCCCTGATGCAAATACTTGGTATTGAAACCAGTTGCGACGAAACTGCGGCTGCTGTTGTCACAGACAAGCGCGAGATTAAGTCGAATATTCTGCGCACACAAATGCAGGAACATATGCCCTATGGAGGCGTGGTTCCTGAAGTAGCCGCCCGGTCACACATGGAGACTCTGGAAGAAATTGTCCGAGAAGCCTTGGATAAAGCAGGAACTGACCTGAAATCACTTGATGGTATCGCGGTCACTGCTGGGCCAGGGTTGATTGGCGGCGTGATGGTAGGCCTTATGATGGCAAAGTCTATCGCAGCCGTTCATAACCTGCCGTTTTTAGCCGTTAATCATCTAGCAGGGCATACACTAACGCCGCGTCTTACCCATGACATACCTTTTCCTTATTTACTGCTGCTAGTTTCAGGGGGGCATACGCAGCTGCTGGTTGTTAGAGATGCAACCCATTTTGAACTATTGGGGACTAGCATTGATGATGCCGTTGGCGAAGCCTTTGATAAAAGCGCTCGATTACTGGGGCACCCATACCCTGGTGGCCCGGTTATTGAAAAATATGCCAAGAATGGTGATGAAAAAGCCTATGACTTCCCAAGGCCGTTGATCTCGCGCAGGGCGCACCAACATTCACCCTATACATTTTCTCTAGCCGGCCTCAAAACAGCAGTTCGTACTGAGATTCAAAATCATGGCGACACTATAAGTAATCAAGCAAAGTCTGATGTTTGCGCTTCCTTCCAAGCCGCAGTGGGAGACATTTTAAGCAACCGCACGCAACATGCGATTACGTACTGCAAAGACAATGACATTCCGATCAAGAACCTTGTCGTTGCGGGTGGTGTGGCCGCCAATACATACCTGAATCAGCGATTGCAGTCGATAGCCGAAAAAAATACCCTTTCCTTTGTGGCCCCACCTGTTGCATTATGCACAGATAATGGCGCCATGATTGCATGGGCGGGCATTGAAAAGCTGCGGGCAGGTTTAGTAGACACGCTAGATTTTGCCCCAAGAGCTCGATGGCCCTTGGCAGAATAAAAAAGGATATTGTGTTGTGTCGACAGTAAGTGTAATTGGGGCAGGATCCTGGGGGACAGCTATTGCGTTAGCCGCCCATCGCGCAGGATCGAAGACGACTATATGGTCTCATAGTGACGAAGAAATTGCCCGGATGATTGAAACGGGGGGACATCCTAACCGCCTACCTGGGGTGAAGATAGACCCTGAGATCACTTTAACAGATGATCTGGAAACCGCTTGTCAGTCAAACATTATTGTCATTGCCGTTCCGGCCCAAGTTGTCAGACAAGTGACCGCTAAAATGGCGTGCTTTGTCCCCAGCACGTCCTATATCATCATTGCCTCAAAGGGCATTGAGATTGATACCGGCCTGTTAATGAGCGAAGTAACAGATCAGACTCTGCCAGGACGCTCTGTTGCTGTTCTTACAGGGCCAAGCTTTGCCTTGCCAGTAGCGCTTGGCAAGCCAACAGGTGTTATGTTGGCGGCTGAGACCCTATCCGCCAGCCAAATTCTGGCACGGGCTTTCAACAGCAAAACTTTCCGGGTTTATGCGTCTGATGACGTGATCGGCGCGCAAATCGGTGGCGCCTTAAAAAACGTTCTGGCAATAGCGTCTGGAATAATACGCGGCAAAGAATTAGGAGAAAATGCCCTGGCATTTTTGATCACCCGAGGCTTATCTGAAATCACCCGATTAGCAGTTGCAAAAGGCGGGCGGGCCGACACAATTGCGGGGCTTTCTGGTCTGGGCGATATATGCCTTTCCTGCACCAGTAGTACGTCCCGTAACTTTGCCTTTGGCGAGCTTATTGGACAGGGCATGACAGCTGAACAAGCTGCAGAAAAGCTTGGGCATCTGGTTGAAGGGGCTGCGTCCTCGAAGACCATCGAGATGCTATCGGAAAGTTTAAAGATTGAGATGCCTATTTGCGGGGCTGTTGATGCCGTGCTGTCTGGTCAAGCTACTGTCGAGGAAATGATCGAGGCGCTGTTATCGAGACCCACACGCGTTGAAAATATTGGAGATCAAGCATGTCATACTGGTTAGTGAAATCTGAGCCTGAAACCTGGGCCTGGGAAGAACATGTCAAAGAAGGCACCGCCGAATGGGACGGTGTCAGAAACTATCAGGCTTGCAACAATATGAAAGCTATGGAAGTTGGCGATAAAGCGTTCTTCTATCATTCGGGGAAAGACCGTGAAATCGTGGGCTTGATTGAAGTGGTTAAAACCTATTATCCAGATCCTACGGACGAAAGTGGACGTTTTGGCATGGTTGATTTTAAAGCATTAGAGACTTTGCCAAAACCAGTCAGTCTTGCTGAGATAAAGGCTGACCCACGCCTGCAAGAGATCGCTCTTGTCAGGCAGTCTAGGCTTTCCGTTATGCCGATTGATGAGGTATCATGGAACATCATAAGCCAAATGGGAGGGCTTTAAAATTAATATCATTGTGAATCGATTACGGGAAGTATACTTTTTTGTATTCGTGCTTTCCGCTTATTTGTTGGCCCTTTTTGCCGTCAAAGGTGTTTTTATACCAGTCGTAGCTTTAGGTCTTGTAGGCATTACCGCTTTTTATAGCCGCCCTATTGCAAAGCGCTATGTCATTGTTGTGGGTGGGCTTATAGCCTGGGGTGCCGCCAGCGCTTATTGGTCTCTTGATGCTGATCATACCCTTCTAACGGCTTTTAAACTGCTTATGCTTACGACTTTGGGAACGCTCGCAATTCGCAATATCGCAGCTGAGGAAAAACCTATTGAAGCTGGCATTGTATTAGGGGCAAGCTTGGCTGCCCTGGCCTTGCTGGTGCTATCCCTGCCAGTTGATTCCATACAGGAAAAAGTTCTGAGTATGCGAAAGGGCATCAGCAGCTTTAACAATGGGGCCAATTTCCTTTCTGTTATGATATGGCCTGCAATCTTTGTTGCCTGGAGACAATATGGTGCTGTAGTGGCCGCCTGTATTTTAGTCATCGGGGTGGCAGCCTTGTATTTGTCTGACAGTGATGCTGCGACCTTTTCCATGGCTATTGCAGGCTTGGGTTTTCTGGGCACACGCATTCTTCCCAGGTCTTTAATCAAAGTTATCGCAGTATTGCTGGGCCTAACCAGCCTGGCCTCGCCATTGATTGTGAAAAACTATTTAAATCCAGAGGTTGCTTTTACTAAGTTTAAACCTCTTTTCAATCAAACATCCCACCAACACAGGATATATATCCTTGATCAGTATACAAAAAGATCATTCGAGCAGCCGGTTCTTGGGCATGGGCTGGGGGCTTCTAAGGTTTTCCATAAAGACAGAGACTTTTCAGAAGATCAGGAACTGTGGCGCATTCTGACAACGCTTTCGACGAATACAAAGGATGTTAACATTGCAGGTAACAGCTTGCATGCCCATAACATGTCAATTCAAGTTTGGTTCGAACTCGGCGCCGTTGGGGCAACCTTACTGGCGTTATTGCTGACAATGTTGATGTGGGATATTTCCAACTTACAGTCCATGCGGCAAAGGCAGCTAGGTGTTATCTTGATGGGAACAACCCTGGCGATTGCCCATACCAGCCATAGTAGTGTTCAAACCTGGTGGCTGGCAAGCATCATGCTGGCAGTTTTTGGATTCTTTACCTTTAAGCATATTGATGACACAAAAAACACATAGGAAAAATCATGGCCTTCAGCAAAGATTCTGCCTCAGCAGCAATACCGATAGAACATGTAGAAGCTGGCACAGAAATTCAAGATGCTAAAACCCGCACATGGGTTGAATCTAATGGCGGTGCTGTGGAAAACTCTGTTCATATCATCCCAGATGATGATGGAAGCGTTAAAAGCATCTTGTTCATAACGGGCACAGAACCAACAATCTGGGACTTTGCGGCTTTACCTGAGAAGCTTCCCCAAGGCACGTATACCCTGGCCAAGTCTTTTGAGCCTGAACAAGCAACACTTGCATGTCTCGTTTGGGGCTTAGGCGGATACGTCTTTGATCGTTACAAGGAATCCAAACGCAAATATCCAGCGCTTGTTATGCCCGATTGCGTTGATGAACAGATGATACGGCGTCAAGTAACGGGTATAAACCTTACACGCGATCTTATCAACACCCCTGCAAATGACATGGGACCGTCCCATTTAGCTGATGCTGCATCAGATCTTGCAAAACAACACAAAGCAAAATGTAAGATCATTACCGGAGAAAGCTTGGAAAAAGAATTCCCCGCAATCCATGCAGTAGGTAGAGCAGCAGCCGACGAGCCACGATTAATTGATCTAAAATGGGGCGATACAAAGCATCCAAAAGTAACGCTGGTAGGCAAGGGTGTGTGCTTTGATACCGGAGGCCTAGACTTAAAACCGTCAGCTTTCATGCTGACCATGAAAAAAGATATGGGTGGAGCAGCGAATGTTCTGGGCCTTGCACACATGATTATGGATGCCAAGCTTCCCATAAATCTTAGGGTGCTAATTCCGGCCGTGGAAAATAGTGTCGCAGGCAATGCCTACCGCCCAATGGATATCATAAGGTCTCGCAAGGGACTTACCATTGAAATAGGCAATACAGATGCCGAAGGACGTGTGGTTCTTGCGGACGCTTTAGATCTGGCATGTGAAGACAATCCTGACTTAATTATCGACATGGCGACCTTAACCGGCGCAGCGCGAGTTGCCCTGGGGACCGAGCTGCCGGCGCTTTTCAGCAATAATGATGAAATAGCCCACGAAGCAATTGCGTTCAGCCATCAAGAGCAAGACTCCATGTGGCATATGCCACTGTGGCAGCCATATAGAGCGCTCATAAACTCGCCAAATGCTGATATAAAAAATAACCCCTCAACTGGCATGGGTGGCGCTATCAGCGCTGCATTATTCCTAGAATCTTTCCTGGAAAAAGATATCCCCTGGATACACATTGATGTGATGGCATGGAATACGTCTTCCAAACCTGGACGCCCTGAAGGTGGCGAAGCAATGGGCATTAGGGGATTATTTCGGATGTTAGAGAAAAAATATTCCTGATATATCAATATTGTAATTTTTTGAAATTTTTTTGGAATAAGTTAAGATTTAGGTTACTCTATTGTGGTTTAATCAATTTACAAGACATTAGCACGGTTACAAAAATGAAAAATAAGTACATCTTCATAGCATCAATATTTTCAGCAGCTCTATTATCTTTTTCACCTGTCTACAGCTATCAGGCAGAAGATGTTGGGCAAACGGCCGGACATACCCAGGATGTTGATGACCCATTTGAAGATGTTAACCGTGTTATATATGAAATCAACGACGGCGTTGACACTATCTTGTTCCGCCCTGTTGCAGAACTATACGGTGTCGTGCCTGAAATATTCCGCGACCGTGTGCACAGTGCTGTTTTGAACCTTGGAACTCCTCTTACGTTTGTCAATGACATCCTGCAGCTTAATATTGAACGTGCCGCTGAATCGTTGGGTCGCTTCATCATCAACTCGACCCTGGGAATTGGTGGTTTATTTGATGTAGCCACAGAAGTTGGCATCCCCTACCACAGTGAAGATTTCGGCCAAACATTGGCAGCATGGGGCTTTAGTGGCGGGCCATACATTATGCTACCTCTGTTAGGCCCCTCAAACCCAAGAGACATTTTTGGCATGGTTGGCGACTCGTTCATCGATCCAGTTAACATTGCCTTGTACACAACTGATAATGAAGATTGGATCTGGTATCGTACCGGTGTCGAGCTGCTAGACCGCCGCACCAACGCACGTGAGTTCACAGACCAACTTAAAGAAAGCCTCGACCCGTATGCACGGTTGCGCAGCCTTTACACCCAAAGCCGCAACTTCCACATACGCAACGAGCGTAATATTAGCAGCGGAGAATTAGACTCTCCGCGACCAATTCAGGAGTAAATTCGTTGTTTAAAGTTTTATCATTTATAGTATTTTTCGCGATGTCAGTTGGTACGGACGCTAAGGCTGCAAATGAGCAGCGTCCCAGCCAGCCTAAAGAATTCGTGCAGCATGTCAGTGATCAAATTATTCACCTTATCGGCCAAAAAGAGCTTTCTCAAAATGAAAAAGAATATCAATTTGGGGAAATTTTAGATCATTACTTCTCGATCAATTCTATTGGCCGCTTCGTATTGGGTCGTTATTGGCGCCTTGCAACCAAGGATGAAAAGCGGGAATATTTGAATCTGTTCCGTGATGTAATCGTCGAGACGTATGCGTCACAGTTTGACAGTTATGCCAACGAAGTCATATCTGTTGCAGGGATGTATACCACCAGCGACAAGGGAATTGTTGTTGAGACAAAAATTTCCAGTAAAAGTAAAGAGCCCATCAGATGCGACTGGAAATTGTATGAAACTGACGGGATAATTCACATATACGACATCATCATCAATGGTGTCAGCATGAGCGTAACCCAGCGTTCTGAATATTCCGCCCTCATCCGCAAAAAAGGCGGACAAGTGTCTGGCTTACTGGAGGCCATGCGCGAAAAAATTAAAGAGTTTAATGCTGAAGAAGAACTTAGCGTAAAGACCAAGTCGTAATGGTAACGGCATCAAATAGGGAGGCCTAAGTGAAAGCGATAAAACTAACTGTCATTGCAGTTGTTGCAGTATTTATAACCTTTGCAACGATCGGAGGTTTGAATATATCTATTTTTACCAAAGTACATTCACAAGGCATTTCTATCAAATATGAAAATTCCGAAGAACTATTAGAAAATTCCATTGAGATTGGGAAACAATACACCAACATGCTTGAAAGCATGAATTTTATGTCCAAGTTTTTGGGACACCTCGCAACGAAATTTTTCGTATGGCCAAGTGAAAAACTCATATTTAGAGGAATATTTGTATGGCCTAGCGAAGAAAATCAAAAGTTACTGTTTTCGCTATACGAGCATACTAAGTTATCTTTTAATCTTGCAGGGGATACCGATGCCCCAGATTTAATTATGAAACTGGAAGAGCTTGCAGCTCTTGATCCTTTACTTAAAGAGTCCATTTATAGAGAATTTGCTGCTAATTTTAATTTTACTTCAAAGGATTTAGTAGACAAGTTAATTCCTTATCTTGCCAATCACAAAAATCCCTCTACGAGGAATAGACTGACCATACTATCTATGAAAGCAACAACAATCGACCAGTTTAAACAACTTTTGCAAGCGGACGTTAGGGATCCGGATATGTATTTAGTTTCAATTTTGATTGCTCCCATCCAAGAATCAGAAAAGTTGGAATTAATAGAAATATTTTATGAACGATTCTTGGATGAATTTTCCCATGAGTTGCTTAAAAAACAAAAATATTATCTAGATTTAGAGAATGACCAGAACCCTGAATTATGGGGGGATATTTATAACAAGGTCAAAGAAAGACTGGAAACAACAAAGCCATAAGTTGATTAACGAGCTGGGAGCGCCAGAGTATGTTATGACAATAATTGTCACTCTTTGACAGAGACGGTGAAAATCCCATCACTCAGAACTCAATACCCTACGTATCATTTACGGATGCAAAACTTGCATCTATTTCTATAGAATTTGCCACCATTGATTGAATTTAAAAAATTGCAGCTTATCTATAGATTATAGGGCAATGGGTAGAGTTATCTTGAAAGACCAAAGCAAAATATATTTCACTGATAAAATCGTGCTGACCAGTAGGGAAGCAGATGTACTGTCGTGCTTAACAAAAGACCGCAGCACAAAGATCATTGCTTATATGTTGAATATTTCCCCAAGGACGGTCGAGACGCATATTCAAAACTTGTTTTTGAAAACAGGCGCTGGATCACGAGATGCTTTGCGCAATCTGGCTGAAACATGTGATTGTGCTGCTTTCCGGCAAGTGGAATACATTGTTGTCTGCCCACTGAACTGCGGGACTT
>JBMYXZ010000042.1:0-11525 GCA_049608925.1 Alphaproteobacteria bacterium
ATCTGAAAATGAAGCAAGAAAAACAGCAACCAGTGCAATTAGGAATATTGGGGTCTTCGAAAAAGATAATAACATACCAAAAACTCAATTAATTAAAATGGAACTTAAAGATATTAGAATAATTTAAATTGTCAATCTCTAAATCAGTATTTACCCAGTTGTTAAGGAGCATAGGTGTCCGGAATAATTTTATGCTGGATGGAAGAGCCTGCTGTTTTAGGACTTTCTCCCACACTCAGTGATTTGTTCACGGAGTGTGGGGAAATGGTGTTTGAATGTTCTATTTGACCCAGATTTTTCCAGCTGAATATTGTGTTTAAACACAGTTAAAATATACTCGAACCATTAATGAGTATACTTTAAAAGCCCATAAGCATAATTTATTCCGGACACTTATGATATTAAATAGAAAACGAGCTTCCACAGCCGCAAGAAGAGGACGCATTGGGATTTTTGATCACAAAAGCTGCCCCGATAAGTTCTTCTTCAAAGTCAACTTCAGAACCTTTCACGAACTCAAGCGACATAGGGTCGATAATCAGGCTGGCACCATAGTCTTCAAAGACCAGGTCATCTTCTTTCAGCTCGCTGTCTAGCTTGAAGTTATACTGAAACCCTCCACAGCCACCACTGTCGATGATAACGCGCAAATAATCGCCCTTGCCTTCGGCTTTCAGCTCGACAAGACGCTTGGCTGCAGACTCTGTTAATCGCAGTTCTTCACTCATAGACTTTACATAATCCTTAAAAAACGCGTATGGTAAGGCCATACTTATATATTAATTTACACTATTTGGTTAAAAAAATGAACATTTTTGCGGTTTTTAAGCGCCACATTGACAAAATTTTACAGGATCTGGTTGCAGAATCTGCATTACCTGACGGTATGGACACGTCCAAAATTGCGGTTGAGCCGCCACGCGATGCCTCGCATGGTGATATTTCTACTAATGCTGCAATGGTTTTGTCAAAGGCAGCCAAGATGGCGCCAAGAGATATTGCGGCTCTTATAACAGATAAGCTTCACAAGCTAGATGATGTCAGCAACTGCAGCATTGCCGGCCCAGGCTTTATTAACATAACTGTGCAGCCAGTTTTGTGGTCAAACATCCTGCAAGACATTCTGCAACAAGGCACATCCTTTGGTGACAGTACCCTAGGTAAAGACCAGAACGTAAATGTTGAATACGTATCTGTGAATCCAACAGGTCCTATGCACATTGGTCACAGCCGCGTTGCTATCGTTGGTGACGTCGTAGCGTCACTACTGCAAAAAGCGGGCTACACAGTCACGAAAGAGTTTTATATCAATGATGCCGGCGGACAAGCCGATCAGTTGGCACGCTCGCTATATGGCAGATATTGCCAGGAATTGGGGCAAGCAGATGCCGAGCTGGGGGAATATCCGGCTGACTACCTAATTGCGCCAGCCAAGAAATTAGCTGAGCGCGATGGCGATAAATGGCTGGGCAAAGATATTTCTGAATGGATGGATCCTGTGCGCAGCTTTGCCATCGATGAGATGATGGACATGATCAGGCAAGATCTGGATATCATCGGTATTCATCACGATGTATTTGCTTCAGAGAAAGCCATTATAGAAAGTGGTGGCATTGAAACAGCCTTTAAAATCCTGAATGATAAGGGTCTTATTTACCAGGGCACTTTGCCAAAGCCCAAAGGCATCGAAGTAGATGATTGGGAGCCCCGCGAACTAACTTTATTCCGCACAACAGAATTTGGTGATGACTCTGACCGCCCGCTTAAAAAGTCTGATGGATCTTGGACATATGTTACGGGTGATATTGCCTATCATAATGATAAAATCAAGCGTGGATTCAACCGCATCGTAAACGTTTGGGGCTCGGATCACGTAGGCTATGTCAAGCGTATGGCGGCGGCTACCAATGCCTTAAGCGACGGAAGAGTCAGCATGGAAGCAATCTTGTGCAACATGGTCCACTTTATGGACAATGGTGTTGCCGTAAAAATGTCCAAGCGCGCGGGTACTTTTGTGACCATGGCGGATGTGATAGATCGCGTCGGTCGTGACGTTGTCAGGTTTATTATGTTAACCCGCAAGAATGATATTCCTCTGGAATTTGACTTTGCTAAAGTGGTTGAACAGTCAAAGGACAACCCTGTGTATTATGTGCAGTATGCCCACGCCAGGTCCTGTTCGATCCGCAGACACGTTGAAGAGACCTTCCCAGGGGCTAGGGTGGACCAAGCAGATCTATCCCTCTTGACCCGTGAAGAAGACATCGCCATGATGAAGACGCTTGCTCAATGGCCCAGGCAAGTTGAAGTTGCAGCGCAGGCTGAAGAGCCACACAGAATTGCGTTCTTCTTGTACGAAGTTGCGTCACAATTTCATGCACTTTGGACAAAAGGAAAGGGTGAAGCCGAGCTAAGATTTGTGTATCCTAATGATAAAGAATTAACGCTGGCTAAGCTGGCATTGGTTCAAGCCGTTGCAACTGTTATCGCATCTGGCTTGGATGTAATGGGTGTAACCCCCGCGGAGGAAATGTAAAATGACACAAGACCAATGGAATTTTGACGAGCCGTTGCCACCACAACAGCAGCAGCAGCAAAGAAAGTCATCTTTATTTGAATCTCCAAAGACATATGCTTTTATCTTGTTGATTGCGATCGCAACAGGTGGAGGTGCTTGGTACTTTCTGACTGATGATGAAGCGGATCAAGGACAAGAAATCCCACTATTAATGGCTGATTCTTCCCCGATAAAGACGCGTCCAGAGAATGCCGGTGAAGCCGATGTACCCCATCAAGACAAAGAGGTCTATAATAGGCTAGCGCCCACGCACCAGCCAAAGCAACTTGAACAGCTTCTTCCAGCTGAGGAAGAGCCCATTATGTTGCTAGACGAAGATGATGACGAAGATGAAGATGACTTCCCATCAACATATGCTAATGAGCGTACAGACACACAAGATGCTCATCATTCGATCATTTTAACAGATGAAGAGTTCAAACCTGTTGATCCCAAAACAGGCCAAGCATCTATAAGGAACGCTCAAAAAGCTACACCTAAAACACCCGTAAAGGAAGAAGTGCCGGTGGCTACTAAGGTAGAAGAAGCTAAGGCTGAAAAGACTGTTGAAAAAGCTGTAGCCAAGATTGAGAAAGCTGCTAAACCAAAAGAGACCGTTAAGGCAGCCGCGCAAAAGGCAGAACCAAAGGCAAGCCCTGCTCCGGAAACTAGAATGACAGCCACGACCAAGCCAAATGTAGTAAAGCGTAATAAGCTGCAGCATGGATACCGAGTGCAGGTCGCTTCTCTACCATCTAAAGCAAAAGCAGAGCAAGAATGGGCTCGGATATTCCGCGCACATCCTGGCGAGTTTGGTAAGATGAGCCCTAGCTATCAACGTGTTGATCTTGGCAAGAAAAAAGGGACGTACTATCGTGTGCAACTAGGTGATTTCAAAAGCCGTGCAGACGCCAAAAAGTTCTGTGATGGCCTAAGCACCAGCTGCATTGTGGTTAAGTTTTAATTTTTTGCCACAACTGTGAAACCAATACAGGCGCCAAGAGACCAAGCCCCACAATGGTTAAGGTAAAGCTTGGCGCCATAAACGTTATCGCAGACAAACCTGCTAGAACTCTCTGAAACTTTGAAAGCGGGCTAACTAAATATCCGCTCAATGCAATGCTAAGGGCTATTACACCAAAAGCACAACTGATTGTTGTTGCGATCATTGCAGACATACTGAAATCATTCACAATAATCAGCATCGATGGCGAGTATACAAAAACAAAAGGCACCAGTGCTTTGGCTGCAGCGAGCTTAAAGGCCGTATTCCCCGTTGGGAAGGGGTTCGCACCGGCTATACCAGCACCAGCATATGCTGCCAGCGCTACAGGGGGTGTAATGTCTGCCAGCACGCCATAATAAAAGACGAAAAAGTGTGCTACCAGCGGCTCAATCCCTAGCAAGCCCAGCGCTGGAGCTGCAATAGACACCAAGATAATGTAGGTTGCGGTTGTTGGAATGCCTGCCCCTAGAACGACGCAGCATATTGCCGTTAGCACCAGCGTGATAAACAAGGTTAAAGCATTTGCTTCCAACCATCCTGCTGGTAAAATACTGGAAATAAATTCGGAAAACTGGGCAGAGGTCTGGGTGATTAGATATGCAGCCTTAAATCCCATACCCGTTTGGGTGATCACACCGATGATGATTCCCACAGCTGCTGCGGCGGCTCCTACAGAAAGAGCATACTTAGACCCTAGTTGCAGGGCCTCTAATATTTCATGAACCGTCATCTTCTTCATCAAGCCCATGACAATACATACATTAATACCCCAGAAAGCGGCGTAAAACGGGCTGTAGTCCATCAACAAGATTGTAATCAGCGTGCCAATGGGAATTACAGCCTCCCAATCTTGTTTCAATACGTCCATAAAGCTGGGGATATCTTCGTCAGGAAGTCCGTGTAGTCCTAAGCGCTTTGATTCGAAATGCACCATCGAGAACACACCAATATAGTGCATCGCAGCTGGTATACAGGCGGCTAGGATAATATCGCGGTACGGAAGCTCTAGAAACTCGATCATGATAAAAGCTGCTGCACCCATGATTGGAGGGGTAATCTGGCCACCCGTGCTGGCTGTTGCTTCTACCGCTGCAGCATAGTACCCAGGAAAGCCTGATTTCTTCATGGCAGGTATCGTAAGCGAGCCCGTAGTCACTGTATTCGCAATAGAAGAGCCCGAGATCATACCAAAAAGAGCTGACGAGAAAATGCTGACTTTCGCAGTACCACCCGCGAATCGTCCCGCTACAACCATCGCTAGGTTGATAAATAAGCGCCCTGCCCCAATGTGGTTTGCCAGCACGCCAAATAAAACGAAATGAAAGACATAAGTTGCTACGACCCCCACTGGAATGCCATAGATACCTTGGCTGGTTAGGTAAAGGTGGTTTACCAGGCCAGACCAACTAGATCCAGGATGTTTCAATAGCCCAGGCGTATATTGTCCATATAAAGCATAGAGGATGAATACCAGCACTATGCAGGGTAACATTGGCCCCATGGATCTGCGTGTGGCTTCAATGACGCCTATAACCATGATAGAGCCCATAACAACATCCATGGTATTGGGATTGCCAATGCGAAAGGCTAAATCATCAAAGACATAGGGCATGTATAGTGCACCGACTGCGATTAGCAGCGCAGCGACCCAGTCTAGTATTGGGATATTACAGGAACGTCCAAATTTCAGGAAATTTGTTGTCTGCGGGAAAACTAGGAATATCAGCCCCAGCACAAATGCCAAGTGAATGCCGCGGTGCATCACTTCTCGTAACAAGCCAAACCCTGCGGTGTAATAATGAAAAACTGCCAGAGCTACCAGCAATCCAGCTACAAGATGATGCGCTGGAGGCAAGATCTTTCTAAACTGGAGTTCTCGATCATATTTCTCAACGAGATCAAAGTTTGACATAGCATCCCTGAATTATTTTTTGCCATTATAGCATAATTAGGCAGCCTTTGTTCCGAAGATATTCAGGCCCAGGCACACAGCGTGTACTAAGCACATGAATATGGCAAAAGGTAGTAAAGAAAAATCATCCAAGAAGCCAGCAACCAACGCCCCTAAGCCACAGAACAGCGTCATGATTGTTGCATTTAAGGAGGATGCAACCCCTTTATGCTGATCGAAGATCCCCAGCGCTTTTGTTGCTGAGGGTGGATACAGAACGCCGTAGGCAAGCAAATGAATACATGCCACTGTCATAATCGCCGGTATGCTAAGGGGGGCTATATAGTGCACGACAACTAAGCCTAAAGATCCTATGGTACTTACAATCAATCCCAACAATATCGTCTTTTCCATCCCGATTAAGCCAAAGACATATCTAGATAGGTATGAGCCCGCACCCCACACTAGGATCAACACGGCATTATACCAACCAAACACATCAGGTGTCATTTTGATGACTTCAATGAAATAAAATGGGAAGATTGTCAGCATGCAAAACCATACGCCATATAATAGCTGCGGCGGCATGGCATATGACAAAAACTGCAGATTTGTCCCAACGTGGAGATAATCTTGCAGCGTTTGCTTCAAGGTTTTAGAAGACTCTTGAACTTGAATGGCGGGCTTGAAGTATTTCCAGGTCATAAACAGCGTAATGGCAGATAGTAAGGTCACAGCATGGAAGTTGTAGCGCCAGCCCAGCGTTACATCGATGTATCCCCCTAACACCGGTGCAAAGCCTGGAACCAGCGTTGCGGCCAGACCAAAGATACCAATAAATTTGGCGGTTGTTTCGCTGTCAAACATCTCGCGCACAATGGCGTAGACTAGAACAATAAACGTCCCACGGCTAAGGCCTTGGAGGAATCTAACCACCTGCATGAATTCAATATTAGGAGATAAAGATAGCAACAGACTGGTGAAAGCAAAAAAGATAACAGCCCATAGCATCACTGATCTGTAGCCAAAACGCGCGATAATACCGCCCGTGATTATTGCCGTTACAACCGAGCCCGCAAAAAAGGTGGAGACTGTCAGCTGGGCCATATCTTCTGAGCACTTCAAAGCATCTGACATGCTAGGCAAGCTAGGCAGATAGATATCGGTAGCTACCAACGAAACAGCTGTTATAAAAAGCAAGAGAAATGGAACTATTCCATAACTGAAGAGCATAAACACCTCCTAGACGCGACTTTATACACTATTTAGCTGGATATTTCATAGAAAATCACTATATATTTTCTATGGTTGACCCTTTCAACCAACGTAGGGTATTTAACATTTTGACAACATTGAGACAAGCACATGAAATCATTTACTTTTCCAAAGCTTAGCATTCCGCTGCAGCTATTGATAGTTATACTAGCGGCCTTTTTAATCGGCGACTTTATGCCTGAATCTGTGAAAGCAGTTTTTTACGGAATAAGCCTAACTCTGAAAGACATCTTGCTGTTTTCCCTACCAGCAATTATCTTCAGCTGCTTGTTCTCCTGTATGTTGTCTTTTGAAAATCGCGCCCTAACCTTTGTGATCGCCCTGTTCATTGGAGTGTGCTTTTCGTCTTTTATCGCTGTAATGGCTGGCTACGGTATTGGAAGCTTTAGCCTAAGCTTCATTGATGTATCACTAGGCCAAGTGTCTGGCGCGGGTGAAGGACTGCTTCCAGCATGGTCATATGAGCTGCCCAAATTAATCTCAAACGAAGTCGCCCTTCTAGCCGGCCTCGTAGGCGGAGGTATCTTTTCCGTTGCGAAGATTAAAGCCGTCGACAAGTACGCCAGCTACTTGCAAAAGGTTGTTTATGCCTTTCTAATGAAATGCTTTATCCCTTTGCTGCCGCTGTTTGCTTTTGGGTTTGTGCTGAAGATGCAGCATGACGGCCTGATTGTTCAAATATTCAGCACCTATGCGGTTATCCTAAGCGTCATTACGGTCAGCTTCATGGTATACCTATACCTGCTGTATGGTGCAGGCGCGCAATTTAATCTGTCACGCTGGCACGAATATATCCGTAATATCCTGCCATCAGGAATCCTAGGTTTTTCAACCATGTCAAGTATGGCAGCGATGCCCCTTACCATGCAAGGCGCTGAAGACAACACCAAGGATCCTAACTTGGCACGCGCGGTTATCCCTGCAACAGTTAACATCCATATGATTGGTGACTGTATTGGTATCCCTATCATGGCGCTGGCGATCATGGTCACGTACGACTTTCCCTTGCCCAGCTTGGCAGAGTTCCTGCCTTTTGCCATGTACTTTGTGATTGCACGATTTGCCGTTGCTGGTGTTCCAGGTGCCGGCATCCTGGTTATCTTGCCACTGTTGGAAAGTCACTTTGGCTTTACAGGTGAAATGACCGCCCTGATTACAGCTTTATACATCTTGTTTGATCCTGTGAACACAGCCACAAACGTTACTGGAAACGGCGCCTTTGCAATTATTTTTGCCAAGGTCTTTAAATCTCAAGGTTCTGCTGCGGCTGAACAGACTACTTGAGATCTGGTCAAAAAAGGAGCATAGTCTGTGGTATGGAGATGACTACAGACTACCTTCTTGGTGGGAAAGTCTCATTAGCGCAGCCAAAGGATGGCTACCGCGTTGGGATAGATCCCGTGCTTCTTGCCGCATCTGTCCCGATATCATCAGGTCAAACCCTATTAGATGCCGGTGCTGGTGTAGGTGCGGCGATGTTATGTATTGCTAAGCGTGTGCCAGATAGCAAGGTTTATGGGCTTGAAATCCAGCCAGACTTGGTCCCTATCAACCAAGGGAATATCTCTGAAAATCACATGGAAAGCATTTGTAACACGCTGCAAGGTGATATTAAGTCTCCGCCTGAATCACTTGTACCGAATAGCTTTGATCATGTTATGACGAACCCTCCCCACTTTATAGCTGCGGACTCACTGGTGTCCCCTAATGACAACAAAGCCATTTGCCGACATGAAAGCAGTTTAACACTGGAAGAATGGATCAACGCCTGCGTGCGAATGGTTACTCCCCGCGGAACATTCACAATTTTGCATCGTGCTGATCGCGTAGATGAAGTGATCGCAGCCATGACACAAAAGTGTGGCGGCATCACAATTTGGCCCTTATGGCCCAAAACTGGGAAGCTTGCAAAACTGGTTATTGTCCAGGGAAGAAAAGGGGCAAAAACACCCGCTAAGATGCTTCCAGGATTGACGCTTCATGAGGAAGACGGTGGCTATACCAAGCAGGCGCAACAGATCTTAAGTGGCGGGCAAGGCTTAGTACCTTAAGGTCAGCGTATCGCCATTTACCTCATAGCCATCAAGCTGTCCAAGAAACTCCATTCCCAGCAGGGATTTATTCATCTCACCACCGTTCACAGAAGCTTTAAGATTACGAATCATCAGCGAGCCTACTTGGAACGTATCAAATACCACTGCTGCGCCGGATACTACACCATTTGCGGTATTAGAACGTAAATTAAATGTCAGATTATCAAAATCATATCCAACACGTTTTGCGTCTGCCTGAGAGAGCACTACGCGGGTTGCCCCCGTATCTAGTAAGAAGTGAACTGGGGTGCCATTCACCCGTGCCTGGATGTGGAAATGTCCATCACTGGCTTTGGTGAATTGCAATTGACCTTTTACATCTTCATGAGGCGAAGATGGTAACAAAGCTTGCTTCAGTTCATCTTTGTATCCATACCCCAGCACCAGAATTAACGCCAGCAGAACCCAAGCGCCTGCCCCGCGAATGACTTCAGAAAAGGGCATTCGTCCCGAAAAGAGTGATGAGATAAAGACAGCTCCAAGAGCAACTAGCGCAACAAGCTGTATACGATTATCCTTGTTGCCTAAAGCATGCGGATACAAACTGTGCAGATACCAGACCAAACCGCCCAGTCCAATGACAACAAGAATCAGATAGATATGCTTTTGTTTCATGTTTTACAGCGGCCAGACCCGCAAAATTGTTGGAACCGCAACCGAGACAATTATTATGTCCAGCGGCAACCCCATCCGCCAATAGTCCCCGAATTTGTACTTACCTGGACCCAAAATCAGTGCATTGTTTTGATGACCAATGGGAGTTAAGAACGCACAAGATGCTCCAACTGCCACAACCATCAAGAAGGGGTCGATGTTCACATTCAGCGCTTCAGCCAATTGTCGGCCAATAGGTGCCATCAACACTACCGTGGCGACATTATTCAAAACATCGGTCAAGCCCATGACACAGATCATAAACAGCACCAAGACTATCCAGGGATCTAAGCCTTTTACGTACGTCAAAAAGCTTTTAACCAACAGAGTGGTGGCGCCTGAAGATTCAAAGGCATGGCCAATAGGGATCATCGCCCCCAACAGCACAATAATTGGCCAATCAATACCTTCGTATAGTTCGCGCACTGGTATAACATTGACCACGACCATAGCGATTACCGCTAGTCCAAAGGCAATGTGAAAGGGTAATAGGCCAGTTCCTGCAATGGCAATAGCACCGCCAAAGATCCCAATTGCCAGCCCCGGACTACGTCGCATACCCAGCTGCAGCCCACGGCCCAATAACGGTAGACATCCAAGACTGTGGACGGATTCTCGCAATCGGTCAGCACCTCCCCGAAATAGCAGCACATCCCCAACCCTAAACCTGAAGGACTTTAACCGCCCGCGATAGGGTTTTCCCTGCCGTGATACTGCGAGTAGGTTAATACTATGCCGGCTTGGAAAGCGCATTTGTTCAACTGTTCTGCCATCCAGACGAGAATCTGGCGCCACAACAGCCTCGATCCATTCGGTATCTTCTGCTTTAAAAATGCTGGTCTTTTGGTGGCCTGATCCAATCTCAAGCGTGTTTCGGGCAATAAACAGCTCAGTATCCTTCGGACCCGCTTCTACGATTAGAATGTCATTCGGATTAACCACCACGGTGGGTTCATGCGTTGAATGGCGATGCCCTCTTCTGAACAACCCAACGATTAATAAGTCCAGATCACTGATCATTTCCTCGATTTCACCAATCGATTTACCAGCCAGCTTGGACTCTTTAGGAACGCGCAGTTCAGTGATATATCCCTCAATCTCGAACAATTGCTCGGGGTTAATTGTTTCCTTACTGCGCTTTCCTAAAAACCTCCAGCCAATCAGTGCCAGAAAAGTAACACCGATCAAAGCAACCGTTGCCCCCACAGGTGAGAAGTCAAACATCTTATAAGGCTCGCCCAAAACTTCTGCTCGGTAGGAAGCAATGATAATGTTCGGCGGGGTTCCAATCAGAGTTACCATTCCCCCTAAAATAGTCGCAAAAGACAATGGCATCAGGACAATCGACGGAGATTGCTTCGCACGAGTAGCGGCTTGGATAGCAACAGGCATCAGAAAAGCTAAAACACCAATGTTGTTCATGAAGGCTGACATAAATGCCCCGATTAGCACGATACACGCTACCATTAGGGTGGGGTATTCAATAACCGGCGCCAAAGCATCAATGATGAAATCAGTCACACCTGAACGCGTTAGCCCATGGCTAAGAATCAATACGAACGCCACCGTAATTGTGGCTGGGTGCCCAAAGCCATGAAACATTTCCGTGGGTTTTACCAGGCCAATAATGGAACAAAAAATCAAGGCCCCCAGAGCAACCACGTCATAGCGCCAGCGGCCCAGGATAAAGAGTCCCAAAACTGAAAACAAGACTGCGATGATCAAAAATTGATCTAAATTCATGCGCTCAAACTTTTCCCTAAGTCTTTTGTGAATTCCGGCGAGGGTTTCAACATAATGTCTTGTTGAGGATAGGGGAATTCGACACCGTGCTCTCTGAATTTCTCCCAAATGGCCAAGCGGACATCTCCCTTGATCCAGGCTACTCCATTTAAGGGATCATTGATCCAAAAGCGCAGCTCGAAATTGATCGAGCTATCTGCAAATTCAACCAGAATGCATTTCGGGTGTGGGTCTTCAAGAACTCGGTCCTGCTCAAGTGCCGCTTCTACCATCAATTCCATTGCACGCGGGATATTAGTGCCATAA